>JANJXE010000182.1 GCA_024709185.1 Paludibacter sp. | reverse complement strand
ACGGTTAAAATCGCTGGATAACTACGATGAAATTAAAAAGACTGTCAAACACCAAATTAAATTACTTGAAGAGGAGTACGGTGAAAGTTCCGAGACTATTCTTACTGATGCCAAATATGGGTTTATAAGTGGTGCACTGCGCGAAACCTATAAGGCTGCACGCAAGGAAAAAAGGGTGATACGGGAGCTGGATGATTTACTGACGCATCGATTCTGGGGCTTCCCGCTTTTCCTGCTTTTTATGTGGGTCATGTTTCAGGCTACCTTTACCGTAGGCAGTTATCCCATGGAATGGATTGATGCCGGCGTGGGATGGCTGAGTGGTTTTGTTTCTGGTTTAATGTCCGAAGGTCCCCTGCGTGATTTACTAGTAGATGGTATCATCGGTGGTGTGGGAGGTGTTATAATTTTCCTGCCCAATATTCTTATCCTGTTTTTCTTTATTTCACTGATGGAAGATTCGGGTTACATGGCCCGGGCTTCGTTTATGATGGATAAGCTGATGCATAAAATCGGATTGCATGGTAAATCGTTTATCCCTCTGATTATGGGTTTTGGATGCAATGTGCCAGCAATTATGGCTACACGAACACTTGATAACCGCAAGGATCGCATCCTGACGATGATTATCACTCCTTTTATGTCGTGCAGTGCCCGGTTACCGGTTTATGTGTTGCTCATATCGGCTGTGTTTCCCAATAGTCAGGGACTAGTACTTTTTGCCATTTATTTTACCGGAATCGTATTGGCAGTGCTTACCGCTCTTGTCATGAAAAAAGTTGCTTTTGCTAAGAAAACGGTGCCTTTTGTAATGGAACTTCCACCGTATCGTATTCCAACATTACGGAATACCAGTATGCATATGTGGCACAAAGCGCAGCAATACCTGCAAAAAATGGGGACGGTAATTCTGGTGGCTTCTATCCTGATTTGGGCCCTTGGTTATTTTCCGCGTACTACCGTTTTTTCTCAGGATTATGAAGCTCAAATTACGTTGCTCGAACAGGATGCCACGTTGAATGAAACTCAACGAAAGGAAGCTATCCATCAACTCATGGTTAATATGGAGTCGGAGCGTCAGGAAAAATCATACATCGGCAGAATGGGACATGCCATAGAACCCATTATCAGTCCGCTTGGATTCGATTGGAAAATGGGTGTGAGTATACTTACTGGGTTGGCAGCGAAGGAAATTGTGGTGAGTACCATGGGGGTGTTGTACCAGGCCGATACAGCGGCAGATGAAACTTCGGATACGCTCAAACAAAAAATTAAAGAACAGAAACACAATACCGGAACCCTGAAAGGACAGGCAGTTTTTACCCCTTTGGTGAGCATTGCCTTTATGATGTTTATTCTGATATATTTCCCCTGTGTTGCTGTGATAGCAGCTATTCGTAAGGAAGCAAACTGGGGATGGGCCATCTTTACCATGGTGTATACCACCGGATTGGCATGGTTGGTATCGTTTTTAGTGTTTCAAATTGGTAGTATGTTCTGAAAAATAATTAACTTTGCCGCTGTCATTCATATTATAATCGACATTAGGTATGGCGGTAGCTATAAAAGAAGTTAAAACGAAACGCGACCTGAAGCAATTCATTTGGTTCGGAATAAATATGTACAAGGACTGTGAGTTTGCAGCTCCTCCTCTTATGCTCGACGACTTGCTGAATCTTAGTCGTGGAAAAAATCCGGCACTGGAATTCTGTGAAACAGCCTATTTCCTAGCCTTTAAGGATGGAAAACCGGTCGGGAGAATTGCAGGGATCATCAATCCTGTCGCCAATGAGACATGGAATCACCTGAATGCCCGTTTTGGCTGGGTCGATTTTGTGGATGATGCAGAAGTGGTCGATGCCCTTTTTGATGCTGTTGAAAAATGGGCACGAAGTAAGGGCATGGAACACCTGGAAGGTCCATTAGGTTTTACTGATTTTGACAAAGAAGGTGCTCTTATTGAAGGATTTGACCAGGTAGCCACCTTAGCCACCATCTATAATTTCCCGTATTATATTGATCATTACATTCGACGTGGCTTTCATAAAGCGGCCGACTGGTGTGAGTACCGTATCACTGTTCCCGAGGTATTTCCCGAACGATATATGCGCGTGTCGTCAATAGTTGAAAAGAAATTCGGCCTGTCAGTGGTAAAAACAAGGTCGAAAAAAGAACTTATTTCCCGCTACGGCCAGAAAATATTTCAATTGCTTAACGATACCTACAAGGATTTGTACGGTTTTACCCGACTCAACCAGCAACAAATAGATTTTTACATAAAGTTGTACTTCAGTTTCTTCCGGCTGGACACAGTTGTAGTGGTAGTCGATGCCAACGATGATGTAATTGCGCTGGGAATTGGGATGCCAAGTTTTACAAAAGCATTGCAAAAAGCCAAGGGCAGGCTTTTCCCGCTGGGATGGTTCTATATGCTCCGGTCGCTGTATGTGAACGATACCATCGATTTGTACCTGATGGCGGTGCATCCCGATTTTCAGGGGAAAGGTGTAAATTCAATTATATTCGCCACCATGATGCCTGTTGCCGCCCGCAATGGCTATAAATTCTCCGAATCGAGCCATCAGTACTTGTCCAGCCCGGCGAAGCCCATGAAGGCGATGCTCATCAGGCCGGCGGTGATCATGGCGATGGCCGTGCCGCGGAAGGGCAGCGGCACGTCGGCGCC
>JANJXE010000178.1 GCA_024709185.1 Paludibacter sp. | reverse complement strand
TTATTGAAAAAGAAGCTATATTTAAAGAATTTAAAGGTGCAATGACCGAACAATATGTCTTACAACAGCTATCAGGTATTTCTGAATGTAAGGATTGTCACTATTGGACTTCAGAGGCAACTGCTGAAATTGATTTTTTAGTCAGTTTTAAGAAATGGATTATTCCGATAGAGGTAAAATCCGGTGAAAATTTACATGCCAAAAGTTTGAAGGTTTACAGAGAGAAGTTCAACCCAACAGTATCGATTCGCACTTCATTAAAGAATTTACAACTAACTGATGGACTTTTGAATATACCACTGTATGCTATTTTCGAAATTTCAAGTTTGCTTAAGAAAGTAGTAGAAACAAATAAGCAATAATTCTAAATCAGCACCGTTTTTCCGCACCTGTCTTTTTAGTGTCCACTTTTTATTGGCTGGTACAATTAGAAATTGAAAAACTTTTATAGGCTAGTACAAAGTTCAAATTTAATTTGATTTTAGCCTTGGATTATTTAATCAAATACACAATATTTGGTTTGGATATTATCACAATATTGTGTTTTTTCGATTTGGATTATTTTATATTTTTCCTTATCTTTGTGTATTCAAAACAACTATACACATGAAACAGTACTTCAAAAGGCATATCGATAGCTATTTAGAAGAATGGAAAACGGACTTAAACCGTAAACCGCTCCTTGTTCGTGGCGCAAGGCAGGTGGGTAAATCTTCTGCAATTCGTCAGCTAAGTAACAGTTTTAAGTATTTTGTTGAAGTTAATCTCGAAAAACAGCAGAATGTGAAACTGCTTTTCGAAGCGGGCATTGATATTAAACTGCTATGCAGTCAGTTAAGTGCAATCTACAATACACCCATTATTGCCGGCGAAACACTTTTGTTTTTCGATGAAATTCAGGAATCTGAGAGAGCAATTGCCTCGTTGCGTTATTTTTACGAAGATTTTCCCGAACTCCATGTAATAGCTGCAGGTTCGCTATTAGAGTTTGCCCTCAAAAAATTACCTTCGTATGGCGTTGGCAGGGTACGTTCGCTCTATATGTATCCATTTTCTTTTGATGAATTTCTGTGGGCGCAAGGGCTTGTTTACCCTGCTGAATATAAAAGAAATCAGGTTGATAGTGAGCACCCAATGCCTTTAGCGTTGCACCAGGAGTTGGTAACCTTGTTACGTTCGTTCTATTTGGTTGGTGGTATGCCTTTGGCAGTTCAGGTATGGGTAAACAGCAAAGATTTCGGACAATGTGCCACGGTACATAACGATATTATAGATACATATTTCGACGATTTCAGTAAATACAAAAAACGTATTTCGCCACTGATTTTGTCAAACACATTGAAATCAGTGGCACTTCAAGCCGGAAATAAGTTTGTTTATTCAGAAGTTGGTGTTGAATTAAATTCTACAATTATAAAAGATGCATTGGATTTGCTTATGCTTGCCGGACTGATAATCCCTGTTATACATACCTCAGCCAATGGAATTCCACTTGGGGCAGAAACAAATTCGAGATATCGAAAATTCCTTTTTCTTGATATTGGACTTATGCAATCGCTTTTAGGATTACAACCCAAAGATATACTTCTTTCGTCCGAAATTGATTTTATAAACAAAGGAGGGTTATCAGAGGTTTTTGCAGGGTTGGAACTTATTAAATACAGCAATTACCTTAAAAAGCCTGAACTTTATTACTGGCAACGCACCGAACGAAATGCACAAGCCGAAGTAGATTATGTAATTACTAAAGATAGTAAGATTTATCCCATTGAGGTAAAAGCAAGTAAGTCGGGTTCAATGCAAAGCATGTACAAATTTATTGAACTAAAAAATTGTGATTTTGGGTATCGCCTTAGCCTTGAACCCTTTTCAACATACCCAAAAGTAACAGTAATACCATTGTACGCGTTGTCGAATTTGTACCTTACCTGATTATCAAAACTGCAATCTGACAATTAGGTTGAAATACACCCTTAATTCATTACCAATATTGCGTATTTTAACCCTTAATTCATTACAAATATTGCAGATTTTCACCCATAATTCATTACACAGGACATGTGGCGCATGTTTCTGGCTGAACAAATAGTGGCTCAGGAGTTTATCGCATTAAAAACTTAACCGCCCTATCACAAACTGCTCAAGCGCTGCACGTTGCTCGGGATAAGTCCAGTGCCCGGTTTCGGGTACCACAAATACCTGCTTCTCTGTTTTAATTTCGTTATAAGCACTGTAATAGGAAGTGGGCGGACAAGTCAGGTCGTTGTATCCCCAGGTATAAAAAGCGGGAACACGGATGTTGCGGGCAAAATTTACGGCATCGTAGTAGGCGGTCACTTTCTTTTTAATCATTGTTTCGGGACTTAATGGGTCGGCTCCTTTGAATACGTGTGGCCATCCTCCGGCACGGTTGTGCAGGTATCCGGTGAGGTCGCACAAGGCGGGATAATAGCCTCCCAGCACCTGCACCCGATCGTCTAAGGCTGCGGTTACGGTTGCAAGCGCACCACCCTGACTGTCGCCGATAACACCCAATCGGCCATTGAACGCCGGTAGTTGTGCGATAAAGCTGTTGGCACTCACACAGCCCATATATACCCTTTTGTAGTAATAGCGGTTGAGATCGTCGATGCCATGAAACCAGTACGACCAAAGCGCTGAAGTGCGAAGTATCTCATACACTGAATTATCCATGGTAAGGGGTATGCCATGAA
>JANJXE010000063.1 GCA_024709185.1 Paludibacter sp. | reverse complement strand
TGATTGATGAACTGAATCCCAATAGCAAACCACGTGTCCTTTTTTACCTCGAAAACAGTGTCCAGGATGCACGTCAGATAGAATCGGGTGGACGAAGAACTATAAGCAAAGAAGTACATTTTGTGGAATTGTA
The DNA here is from genome assembly GCA_024709185.1 of Paludibacter sp. Lineage (GTDB taxonomy): Bacteria > Bacteroidota > Bacteroidia > Bacteroidales > Paludibacteraceae > Paludibacter. The sequence goes on along the minus strand of JANJXE010000063.1, from coordinate 4,345 downwards.
TGAAAACGGTCAGATTGCACAAGCTGGCTATGCACCATATCTGGATTATCGTACTGCAACGGATAGTGAAATTACAGAACTATTGAGTAATGTTGATACGATGCCCTGGCTGCAACAAAATATGGAAGATAAAATTAAATCGTTTGCAATCAGCACTATCGCAAAGAGCCATTTGCAACGTGTTAGGGCAAACCGACAATATCTGGTGGAAAAGACCAAATCTGCTGTTATTGAAAGATTAACCAATGAAATACGCTACTGGGATCATCGTGCCCGGGATTTAAGAGTGCACGAGGAGGCAGGTAAACCAAATGCTAAGTTGAACTCAAATGAAGCAAGAAAGCGGGCAGATGAACTACAAACACGTATGCAAAAACGCATACAGGAACTGGACGAAGAAAGTAAGATTTCGTCTAAACCTCCTGTTGTCATTGGTGGTGTATTGGTGATTCCAGCTTGTATGATTAATGAAGAGGTAAAAGAAGATTTTAAATCAATGGGTTTTGCCTCTCCGGAAGAAAGAGCTGCTGTAGAAAAGGCAGGCATGGATGCGGTATTTGCAGTAGAAAATAAACTGAATAACATTGCCACTGACCGAAGTAAGGAGAAGATTGGATATGACATTGAGAGTATTTGCAGCCAAAGCGGTAACCTTCGTTTCATAGAAGTAAAAGGAAGAAGGAAAGATGCGCTTACTGTTACAATTAGCAAAAATGAAATCATCTATGGACTTAACCTGCCTGACCAATTTATCCTGGCACTTGCCTTTGTTGATGGCAAAAAAGTTGATGTGCATTACGTGCAACATGCGTTTCGTTTTGAACCTGACTTTGGTGTAACTTCCATCAATTTCAATGTTAGGGATTTGTTAACGAAAACGGTTTACCAAAAATCAATAATACTTGAATAAATAAAAATAGATTTTTTGCAAATAATACCGAAAAAAGGTATCTTTGGCAAAAAATTACTTCGAAATGGCTAAAGAAAACATCCAATCTGTTTCCCAATGGTTAGATAAAACCTTAGCTAAAGGGATTTTAGGATTTGCAACTGAAAGGTTGCATGCCGAACTACCGGCCTATTCGGACACAGCTATTAAAAGAGTTTTAAGCAGGCTAAGCGCAAAGGGGAAAATAGTTTCCCTATATAAAGGCTATTACTTAATCATTCCTCCCCAATACACAGCCAAAGGAATTTTACCCACTCATCTCTATTTAGATGCCTTTATGAAGCACTTAAAGCGGGGATATTATGTCTCACTTCTAAATGCCGCAGCATTTCACGGTGCTTCACATCAACAGCCACAGGAGTACTTTGTTATGACTGGTTTTCCTGTACTAAGACCAACAGTAAAAAAGGGATTGAAGATTAATTACATCAGCATCAAAGAAATTCCGGAAACATTGATTCAAAAGCAAAAAACAGAAGCAGGATATCTCAATATTGCTTCTGCTGTTCTTACTGCTTGTGATTTGGTGCAATTTGAAAAGCGAGTGGGTGGAATCAACCGTGTAGCAACAGTACTAAGCGAACTCTCTGAGGTAATTAAACCCGAGGATTTCAAACCTGAACTGATGCATCACACTCATGTGACTGCATTACAACGTTTAGGATATTTGCTTGAACATGTTTGCATGGAAAATGAACTTGCTAATGCTTTGTTTAAAGCAATGGAAAAAGGAAAACACAATTTTTTTCGCATCCCGCTAAAGGCATCGAAGATTAGTAAAGGTTTTACATCTGAAAACCGTTGGAAAGTAATTGTTAATACTGAAATTGAAATAGACGAATGATTCCACAAGCTTATATAACCGAATGGAGTCAGCAAGTGCCATGGCAAAGTAATGAACAAGTTGAACAGGATTTGGTGATTTGCCGTGCACTGGTTGAAATTTTCTCAGATGAATGGTTGGCTAACAGTCTGGCATTTAGGGGAGGTACAGCACTACACAAACTCTATCTTAACCCTCAACCTCGCTACTCTGAAGATATCGATTTGGTACAGATACGACCAGAACCAATAAAGGAAACTGTACAAAGACTTCAAGCTGTGTTATCCTTTTTAGGTGAATCAGTAGTAAATCCGAGAAGAGACGGCATCCGCATTATTTATCGTTTTGATGCTGAGTTCACTCCTACCATAAAATTACGATTGAAAGTTGAAGCAAATACCCGGGAACACTTTTCTGTATTGGGATTAACTCAATTTCCTTTCGAGGTAAATTCCTCCTGGTTTGAGGGCAGCTGCAACCTTACTACTTATCAATTGGAAGAATTGCTGGGCACAAAACTCAGGGCTTTGTATCAACGCAGGAAAGGTCGCGACTTGTACGATATGTACATCGCATTGACTCAAAAACAGGACCTGGATGTTGGTGCAATAATCAGATGCTACCGGGAATACATGCAATTTGTAGTGGAAAAATCACCTACCCAACGTGAATTTATGCTGAACATGGAAGCAAAAATGAATGATTCTGAGTTTTTGGGAGATACCACTGCCATTTTACGACCCGATGTGCCTTACAATCCACAGGAAGCATATGAATTGGTAAGAACGCAATTGATTGAACGTATATAATATGACACACAAGAAGAAACTAATTGAAGTGGCTTTGCCACTGGATATAATAAATTTCGCATCAGAAAAAGACAAAAGACCAGAATCCGGAGCCTATCATCCGAAAGGTTTTCATCATTGGTGGGCAAGGTTACCTTTACCCTCTGCACGGGCAATTCTGTTTGCTTCACTGGTTAACGATCCATCAGGCAATCCTGAGCAGTTTCCGACAGAGAAATCACAAGTAACAGAACGAGAACGACTCTTTAACATTATACGAAAACTCTGTCAACCTAAGATTCATACTCATTTAAATGTATTTGAGGAAGCGTATAAAGAAATACTTGTATTAAAGTACAGAATCAATTTCTTTGTATTTTAAAAAATATTCACTAAGTACATGACAAAATTTTAAAAATATCTATATTTGATTGAAAGCCAGTATTTAAAAGCACTGATGCAATAAAAGTGAGACCATATTTGAAGAAGCTTTTCGCCTTTCTTCCATTGTTTAGTATTCTGATTGGCTTTACATGTTCGTGTAAATAAATTCCGACAAGATATGCCCAACAAAATGCAATTGTTACTATAGCGACAAGTTTTTCAATTCTTTCAATATCTGTCAAATGAGTGTCTTCTAAATTAAAGCCACTTGTTTTCATTGCTCTAAATGCAGTTTCAATCTGCCAGCGTTCTTTGTATATTTTTTGCGCAATTTCAGGTTTACAAAATGAGATTATTATCTGAAATTCTGGCTTTCCTTCTTTGTTTTTTATTTTTGAAGCAGACAAATAACACAACTGATTATTGACATAATATATCGAGTGTAAAAATCTTGTTTCATTCAATTTCAAATCATTAAAGAGCCAAGTTGCCTTAAACAGTGTGCCTGTTTTTGGATTCAGAACCCAGAAGTTATCCCGAATACGAATGAGATATTCAATTCGGTTAAAGTTCAGATAATCAATCCAATGTTCACCAACAAATTCACGGTCTGCCACCAAGTATAAAATGGTTTCTTTTCCAAATAACCGAATGTAATGATTTACGATTTGTATTCTCTCAGTTGTGTGAGAATTCCCTCGTTTAGGCATTAATTTGAATAAAACAGGAAATGCAACACCTTTATAAACAATGGCCAATACCAGGATATTGATGTTTGTTTGACCAAACTTCCAATTCGTTCTGTCGATTGCAATCGAGTACGGTGGTTCATGTGGCAACAGTGCAAATATCAATTTTGCAATCAAGTCTTTGTCAAGCTTGTACTCAGCAATAAAACGCTGTATTCGTCGCAGTGAAGAGTCGCTGCCACAGCTATTTTCAAAGCCACTGGCAAGCTTTTCAAAACAAACGACTTGAACCTTGCATAGAGCGCAAACAAACAGGCTTATGAACTTAATTCGGGCTAAATTTAAACTTTTTCCGAAGTGTTGAACCAAAACTGAGGTTAAATCGCTACTTTTGTGTGAGACCTTGGAATTCATTGTTTTCATTATAACTGATTGGTAGTTAGCTATAAAGATACAAAATTTCAAGGTCTTTACCAAATAAAATAACACCTATTTTGTTGATAATCAAATAATTATATCGCTATATAATTTTTGTCATGTACTAAATTATTATAATACCATTTTAAATGAAGAATGTCATTTTTGGAGAAATAACCCCTTTATCCAATAAAGATTGTTTTACAATTTTTACCAGACTAAAGAATGTTTTCACCTATCCAATTCATACCCACGAAAATGTATATGAACTAAATTTCATTGAGAATGCAAAAGG
>JANJXE010000111.1 GCA_024709185.1 Paludibacter sp. | reverse complement strand
GGATAACCAATGGATATGAAAATACTCTGCGGTTTATACCGTTTGTCTTTATTCCCGAAGACAATGAAGTCGTGTATTGACTCGGCAGGTTTTCTGACTTACTCCCGAACCCGGACGCCTTCCCGGTAGTTACCAGTGGCAATTGGACGATTGTCCGGTTCGTTGATATGGAGCTTACAGCAGCGGGTACTGTTACGGATTTACACCGTATTCCCTTTTAATCCGGACAGGAAACTATCGCGGATCACCAAATCGGTGACAAAGGTATTTATTTTTATTGAAATAAAAATTCAGTTTTAACTCAATTCAAATATTTAAAACCTACTATGATTGACAAAATACTAATTATCAACAAACTAGTAAAAAAAAAGCAGAACAAAAGAAAAGTGTTAATTCAATATTTTTGACACCATCTTATTTTTTTGTACTTTTGCAGCTGATATAAATTCGATGGGAAGAATACTGGCAATAGATTACGGACAAAAAAGGGTGGGACTGGCTGTTACCGATCCGATGCAAATAGCGGCAAACGGTCTCGATACGGTACTTTCGCATGAATTGTTCACCTATCTGCGTGCCTATCTTCTAAAGGAGAAAGTGGACACTTTTGTTGTGGGACTGGCACGTCAGCTCAATGGAGAAGATTCGGATTCGATGAAGCTTATTCGTCCTTTTGTCACAGGTTTGCAACGCGCTTTCCCGGATATTCCTGTAGTGATGTTCGACGAACGCTTCACTTCTACCCTCGCCCATCAGACATTATTAAGTTCGGGAGCTAAAAAGAAGGACCGGCAAAATAAGGCCCTGGTCGACAAAATTGCCGCTACAATCCTTCTCCAGTCTTACCTCGCTTCCATTAAACATTAATCATTAAACATTAATCATTGAAATGATTCTCCCTATTTACACCTATGGTCATCCGGTTTTGCGAAAACCTACCGAAAATATTAGTTCCGATTATCCTGAACTACCTTCGTTAATTAAGAACATGTTCGACACCATGTACCATGCCGATGGCATCGGACTGGCGGCTCCTCAAATCGGGCTGGCCATTCGCCTGTTGGTTATCGATTTAGCTCCATTAAAAGAAGATGACCCGGACCTGGGCACTTTTAAAGTAGTTATGATTAATCCCACCATGCTGGAAATGAGTGAGGAAGAGGAAGAGGCCAGCGAAGGTTGTCTGAGCATCCCGGGAATAAGCGAGAAGGTAAAACGCTCGGAATGGATTAAAATAAAGTACCTCGACGAGCAATTTAACGAACACACCGAAGAGTTTGAAGGATTTAAAGCCCGGGTGGTGCAACACGAATACGATCACCTGGAAGGCAGCCTGTTTACTGATCACATCAATCCTCTTCGACGTCAGTTAATTAAATCGCGACTTACTAACATCGTAAAAGGAAAAGCTACCTGCGATTACAAAATTAAAACTGCCTGATAAGTTTAAGTAATACTGCTGACGAAGCTTCAATATTTACCCGGAAAGGAGTTGCTGAACTTAAAACTCCATTGTTTATTACTGCACCTTCCTGTAATAAATTACTGAATTGATATGTACCGGTCTCCGGAAGTTGCAGGTAGGACAATGCTTCAGATGGGATGTTAATTGATAACGACAATGCATGCTGATCAAAATTTGCAACAATCAACAGCAACTCATTTCCCGATTTTCTGAAAAAAGCATACTGACGATGTGGATTAAACGAGTCATTTTGTAAATTGGCATAGTTCACATCGAACATTTCGCCCTTCTGTAGCGCTTTTTCTGTTAGAACTATATTCAGGATGCGGCGGTAATGGTCCCTTAATTTTCGTTGTTCAACGGTCAGCTTATCCTCATTAAATTTCCCTTCATTTGCCCACTTCTGAAGCGACTGTACCCGCCAGTAATCAAAAATTGTTGTTCGACCATCGCGACCACTAAATCCCTCTTCATCCATACCCGGCTCACCCAGCTCCTGGCCCGCATACACCATAAAAGGTGCGTTGGTAAGCGTTGCTGCCACCACAAGTGCTGGAAATGCCTTTTGCGCATCACCGGCAAAAAAATCAGACGCAATGCGCTGCTCATCATGATTTTCGAGGAAGTTGAGCATTCTGTCGGCAATACCATCGAGCGCCTGCCAGCAATGGGTAATGGCTGAAGCGCTTTGCTGATGAGTAATCACAGCACGCAATGTATCGTACAATCCCACTTTATCATACAAATAATCAAAGCCTCCTCTGATTAGGTAATTACGGTATTCAGCAGGATTGTATATTTCAGCGATGAACAGCACATCTGGATACTGTTGTTTAACCGATGCAATAGCCCATTCCCAGAACTCAACCGGAACCATTTCGGCCATATCACACCGAAATCCATCCACCTTTTTTGAAGCCCAAAACAACAGAATATCCTTCATCTTCAGCCAGGTATCGGGAATTGGATCAAAATAAGTCCGTCGATGGTCGCCATAATCAACACCATAATTAAGCTTTACAGTCTCGTACCAATCGTTTATTCCCGGAAAGGCAGAAAACTGATCATTTCCGGTAGCTTTTGCCGGAAACTCTGTATAACCTGCCGTATCAAACTGTGGCTGAAAGGCTTGTCCTGGGAAGTAGTAGAAGTTATTTGCGGGAAAAAAAGCACGCTCAGGATCATCATTAGCCCCGAAATCATTTACTCCTTCAGGACGTTTGTCGGAAGTGTATTCACGTGCCAGGTGGTTGGGTACAAAATCGATAATCACCTTCATTTCCTCATGATGGGTACGTTTTACAAGATTCTCAAATTCCTTCATGCGATCGGGAACCGATTCGGCCAGGTCGGGATCCACATCGTAATAATCCTTTATGGCATAGGCAGATCCGGCCTTACCTTTCACTACTCCCGGATGATCGGGCCGAATTCCAACTTCGCTGTAATCCGTTTTTGTCGCATGTTCAAGTATACCCGTAAACCAAATATGCGTAACTCCAAGGTCCTTAATTGATTGAAGCGCTTCAGCAGTAAAATAGTTGAATTTTCCACAACCATTTTCTTCAATGGAACCATTTTGTAAATTTTGACCTGTGTAGGAACCGAACAGCCGGGGTAAGACCTGATAAATTGTAAATTTTGACATCCTGCAACAAATTTGTACTCATTTTTTTGCGCAAAAATAAACAAAATTCGCGTTGAACCGTTATTTAAGCAGTATATCAAAAAAATTAAAATAATAAATAATGGCAACAGTAACATTTAAAGGATCGACTGTAAAAGTAAGCGGTGAACTGCCGGCAGTTGGAACAAAGGCTCCCGATTTTAAACTTGTGGGTAGTGGATTGAACGAAATCAGTCTGGCTGATTTTAAGGGTAAACGTGTGGTATTGAACATCTTCCCCAGCCTTGATACAGGGGTATGTGCCACTTCGGTACGCAAATTCAACGCATGGAATTCGAAACAGGAAAATACAGTTGTACTTTGTGTGTCCAAAGATTTACCTTTTGCACATGGTCGTTTCTGTGGTGCTGAAGGTCTTGAAAACGTTATTACAGGCTCCGACTTCCGCTATAACACTTTCGCAACCGACTATGGTGTGTTGATGCAGGATGGCCCGTTGGCCGGACTCATGGCCCGTTCGGTTGTGGCTATTGACGAAAATGGTGTGGTAGCTTACAATCAGTTGGTACCCGAAATTGTGGAAGAACCCAGCTACGAGGTAAAATTTTAAAAAGCATGCTTCCGATGTGAATCGGTTCATTTTCTAATGTGTGAAGTGGCAGAGGCGTTGATCAACGTCTCTGCTTTTTTATTGACCTTTACCCCGAAGCAGGTTAATATCACCTTTCAAATTGTAAATTTTACCCTCTGAACCCCTGGCACGAATTACATAAAAATAAGGACCTTCTTTTACAGGCCGGCCATTGTGGGTACCGTCCCACCCTTTTTGTACATCCGTCCATTCAAACATTTTAGTTCCCCACCTGTTAAAGATAACACCCTGAAATTCGATTATCGACTTGTAGGAAACCCGAAATTCGTCGTTTATCTCATCGCCGTTGGGTGTAAACACATTTGGAGCAGATATCGCTGATTCGGAAATGGTTACAATCAGGGAATCGGTTGCAGTGCAGGTGGCATTTTCAGCTCTGACTTTCACTACATACTGGCCAGCTTCAGTAAAGGTAAAATTGTGTGATTCATCGGTGCGGGTCAGTACCAGCGCATCTTCACGGTGAATGGTCCAGATATAATAATTAGCAACAGGCTCATTCCCATTGGATTTGAAGCGAATCTCAAGGGGTGCCGAACCCGACAGAGTTGTTACAGTTTCCGGGCGATCGCTTTCGTGCTTTTCGGTTCGAACGGTAGCCGTGGTTGTAATTTTACAAGCCACCCGTTTTGCTGGAAATAAACCACTTTTTACGGAAAACGGACTTACACCCAGGTCGGCAGAAAACTGATCCCCTGTTACGGTAAAATAGGTATCTTTTAAAGGAGCTACGGCTACAGGAACAGAACCTTCATCCAGTTGAACTTTTTCACGAATGGATTTGCTTTTCCAGCCTTCCGACCATTCCAAGGTTTCGTAATCCAGCTCCAGCTCACGTTCCACGGCATACACCAATCCGGTTGAAGTGGCGTAGTACATTGCCGGAATATTCCCTGATACTGCCAGGCGGAAATTATCGCAACCAACAGGCTCCACGGGCGTGAGCTGCAAATCAGAAGGTATTTTTGACTGGTAATCCATCACAAACACCGTCACGGTTTGCGTAAAAGCCTGACCATTGCGGGTGCCACTCAGTTTCACACTATAACCACAATTATCATCGGGTTGTATCGACGACAGATTACTCAGGAAAACAGGCAGTGGATGAAATGCAGGAGAAGAGGCCACGTTATAATACTCATACCATTCGATGCTGCTTACCGCACCGTCGGCCTGAAGTGTTAGCTCAGTTTCAGGAGAAATACCGTTAAGCATTACGAGTGCATCCACGCGGTTTTGGTACGAAGGATACACTTTGCCCTGCCCTTGCGAAATAACCACAGATTGAGCAGTAAGATAGAATGGCAGACATCCTGAAATAAAAAGCAAACAATAATATTTTAACCGGGAAAAATGCATAAATGATTTTTTACAAGTGCAAATGTACTTTTAAAAACAAAAAAACCTTCAATTTATTACAGCTTTTTCCTGAAAGAAGTATTTTTTTGTACATTTGCATGGTTAAAACCACCGATTGCAGTGAAATCAATGTCTACGAAAATATTTATAAACCCGGGATTGGCCATTGTACTTCTGGCCTTTTTTCTGAATATACAGCCTGCACACTCCATCCAACGCGATTTATTTCAGGATAGCGAATATCCTGTTGTGATAGTGGATGGCACACATTTTTATGAATACACTGTTCAGGTCCGCGAAGGTTTTTTCCGTATCAGGGTCAAATTTGGTCTTAGTGAGGATGAAGTAATCCGGTATAATCCACATGCCAAAGATGGCTTGAAGGCAGGGATGAAGTTACTAATACCGGTTTCAAAAGAAGCCGCAAAAAAAACCGATACCACAAAGCCTTCATCCACAGAACAGACAGTAGCTAAAAAGACTGATTCACTGGTTATTAAGCCCAGCCCTACCATTATCCGGGCGCGAAAACAGCATTTTAAAATTGCATTTTTACTGCCTTTTATGCTCGACCAGCGTAACGAAGCCAGCGATAGTCGATTTGTGGAATTTTACTCCGGTGCTCTGCTAGCTATCCATCAGGCCAAAGCAAAAGGCAGACAAATAGAGGTTTACACCTTCGACACTGAGAAATCCGATCTCAGGATGATGGAAATTCTTACTAACGACGTTATGGACGAAGTGGATCTGATTGTGGGTCCGGCTTACTCCAACCATGTGCCCATGGTCTGCGATTTTGCACGTATTCATAAGATAACCACGATTATTCCTTTTACTTCGAGGATTTTTGATTTAAACAACAATCCCTGGCTATATCAGTTTAATCCCGGACAAGAAGCTGAATTACACAAACTTTTCGAAGTTCTCACCGGCGAGTACCGCCCTGCCAATTTGGTTTTGGTTGAAAACCCCTACACAGCATCAAGCGACGAAGGAAATCAACTGGTTTCGCAGCTCAAGG
>JANJXE010000106.1 GCA_024709185.1 Paludibacter sp. | reverse complement strand
GTGCAAAATAAGCGCTAAAAGGAATAGAAATCAAGCACATTTAGGACAGTAAGAGCCACAAATCGGACATATTTAAAGCACGAACTTGCAGGAGGTGTAATTATCCGTAGTAACTATAGTAGCAATATAAAATTGAGGGTTCTGAACATCGTTCGTGTTTACTACAACTGAATACTCTTCGTTAGCTAAAGCTGTAGTAAAAGTTCGAGTATGTAGTAAACCTCCGGTTGATTTGTAAATGTTTACCCTAACATTATGTTCTGTGGTGGTTAGTCGAAAACGAATGGTAAGCTGATTTAAGTTATGATTCGAAATGGCTCTGAAAGAAGTTTCCATTAAGGTTTTGTTTACTGCAGTCTGATTTTGAGCCACACCTTGAAGTTTAAAATCGGAGGCATCGAACCAAAAAACGGAATTCACATCGTCTTTAATTTTAAAGCCAACAGTAACCTGCCCACCGGTAACATCAATCGGCAACGAAATCACCGACCATGTGGCGGGCATTGTAAAAGCTTTTTCTGTTACTACATTATTTCCATCGGTTGCAAACAACGATGAGTAAGAAGTGGATCTAGGCGTTGCTCCAACAAACTGACAGGTAAACAAATACTTTCCATCGGAAATGCCGGTAACAGTTTGTGTAACGCTTCCTTCAACAGCATACGAAGGTTGCCAGTAGTTGTTTGCAAACGATTTTAAGGCCGGTTGCGAAGGCGACCAAGGGTCAATTTTAAACATATTGGCAGTGCCGGACAACACCCAGGAAGCTGTTCCATTTTGTAAATCGGCATTTTTCAGCAAATTACCCGATAGGTTCGACGGGATGAGCGCATCGATTTCATTTACCCAAAGAGCATATCCGGCTTCAGTCAAATGAGTGCCATCGGTTGTATATTCAGCTTTTAAAAGATCGCTTTCGTTGGCAAACAGAGGGTGTAAATCAATAATGGTATAATTGCTTGTATTGGCATTGGCAACCAGCAATGTATTAGTTTCCCTGATTTTCGCCACAATTCCTGTATTCGTAGTTGGCAATATGGTTTGAACATATACTTTCGTTTCAGGTGTACGCTCATGAATTCTTGAAGCAATTAGTGAAATATTAGAAGCAATAAATTCAGGTGTTTTGGTTGCAAAAATATCATTTATGCCTATTAACAGGAATACAGCTTTGGGTTTAAAATAGAAAATTTCGCCTAAACGGGCCAGTACACCTTCGGTAACATCACCGGCAATACCCCTGTTTTTTACAGTTGAATTACTAAACCTGCTGCCCCAGTTGCCTCCTAATTCGGTCAGGCTGTTTCCTAAAAATACGATATCCGAATTTTCGAGCGGATTAGTTTTAAATTGCTGAATTCGCTGAGGGTAATGCGTCTTCGTCCATGCAGTATGATAGGAGATAACCAAACTTTCGGGAGGATAAATACTATCGGGGACTTCGGCATGTAGTGTATAAGAAAAGAAAAGTACGAAAAAGAGTGTTACTGTTTTCATGCTGTATTCATTGGAGTGTGATGCAAATATAGCTGATTAGCACACCCCGAATCAAGCACATATCGGACAGATTGCATAACAAAAAGGACACTGTCAGAGATTATCTTTACTGTTCCCGGCAAACTGCTTGGGGCTGGAACCAAACTGATTCGTAAAGCATTTAGCAAAATAGGAGTAGTTAGAAAATCCAACTAAATACATAACTTCAGCAACAGAGAACTTATTTTGAGCAAGTAATACAGCTGCTTTTTTCATTCGGATGGTACGGATGTAATCTACCGGACTTTGTCCTGTAATTTGTTTAATTCTGCGGTAAATTTGTTTGGTGCTGATATCCGACAATTCACTCAGTTTATTTACATTAAACTCACTATCCGCCACATTATCTTCAATAATTTTCGTAATATCGGCCAATAATTTTTCATCCCACGATTCTGCTTTAATTTCACCAGGTGTTGAGAGTACTTCGATGCGTACTTTTTCCTCAATCTTTTCTTTTGTCCCAAGCAGTTGTTTTATCCGGAGCAGGAGCATGGAGGTGTCGAAGGGCTTGGGAATAAATGCACTGACACCCAGCTCTATACTTTTTTCTTCTGTAACTTTATCATCTTTTGCTGTAAGCATTAGTACCGGGATATGCGATAGGGTTGGAATTTTCCGCAGCTGTCTGCACATTTCCATTCCATCCATTACCGGCATCATAATATCGGTAATAATCAGATCCGGTTTGTTTTTCAGAGCAACATCCAAACCGCTTTTTCCGTTATGCGCGGTAATACAGCGGTAGGACGGCAAAAGTGCCTGAACAACAAATTCACTCACCTGAAGATTATCTTCCACAATCAAAATCAACGACTTATCACCTTCTTTTTCTGAAATTTCTGTATTTCTGATCCCAATAATTTCAGTATCGTTTATTACAACAGGTAAACTAATGCTGATAGTGGTGCCCACATTTTCTTCCGATGAGATTTCGATAGTACCCCCATGCATTTCAACATAGTTTTTGACTAAATAAAGTCCTATACCGCTGCCCGTTTTATCATTGGAAGTAGTTCGCGATTGATAAAAGCGGTCGAAGACTGATCGCAGGTCAGCCTGTGGAATACCAATCCCTGTATCTGAAATAGTGAGAATTACATTCCGCTCATTTTCGATGGAATACGTAATGTTTAAATGGATTTCGCCATTCGCATTTGTAAATTTCAGCGCGTTGGAAATCAGGTTATTCAGCACCGATTCCATTTTGAGCACATCGATATTTACCAATAAATTTTCGACGTTGGAGTTAAAGGATGCTTCTAAGCCTTTGGCTTGAAATGCATTTTCGTAAACAGAAAAGATTCCTTTTGCAAACTCGATAAACTCAACGTGAGAAAGAATCGTGTTTTTATTGACAGCATCATTGGCCCGCTCAAAACCAATTACCTGCTGAATCAATCCGTTTAATCGCAGGGCATTCTGCTGTATTAACCCCAATTGTTTCCTGAGTTGAGGATTTTTGGTTTCCACTAAGAGTTTACTAACAGGGGCAATAATCAAACTAAGAGGTGTTTTAAAGTCGTGCGACACATTCGTAAAGAAATCAATTTTCAACTTCGAAAGTTCTAATGATTTTTCCTTCTCAATTCGTTCAATCCGGATACGATGACGCTCCCTGAAATAATTGATTACCCACAAAATAAAGCCAAGGAGTAGCAAGCCATAAACCAGTTTTGCCCAAAAACCTGCATACCAGGGAGGCCTGATTTCAAGTAAAAAACTTTTAAATCCGGGTAAAAGTTGTTGATTAGCATCCCGGGAGCCAATTGTAAGAGTATACCTTCCGGGCGAAAGATTAATATACGAAATCCGATTAGCAGCCGGATTGACAATGCGCCACTCATTATCCACACCATCGAGTTTATAAAAATAATTGCCATCGTGGTTCTCGGTAAAGTTTAAATCCGAAAATTCCAGCGTAATGTTGTTTTGGTTATGATTTAAAGTTATACCATCGGCATAACGAATACTTTTACCCTCATAATCGACACCGGCATTGAATAAGCGGTCGTTTACATAAATAGAACTAAGTACAATCTGATTGAAGTGTGTGGGGCTCAAATCTATATTTGTTGGAAGATATACATACTCATCCACACCTCCTAAATAGATTACCTGTTGGATTGCATCGTAATAAATACTCGAAAACTCCTTATTTGGAATATTTACTGTACTGATTTTTAATGTCGACTTGTCCAGCACAAATGTTCCGTTCGATGTATTTATCCATATACGATTATTTTCTTCGACCAGCAACCGAACGCTGTGATCCCTAAATCCTTCGTGATTAATTTGTTCAAATGTATTTGTTACGGGATGAATACGATACAAACCTCCCAGATATCCAACCCAGATATATCCTTCGCTGTCGCAAATCATACTCGAAGCATTACCATTCGAAAGTCTTGCTGCAGTATTTGGGAGCAAAAGTTTAGTAACAACTCCTGTTTCAGGATTAATTTTATTCAATTGATTTTTAAAAGTCAACGCCCAGATAGTACCTTCCAGGTCAAACTTCATACAGCAGACATAATTATCGGATAAACCGTTAACTCCCTGATGTTGAAAATAGTTTTTCTCAGCCAGGTAATTATTTTGATTATTTTCTAACAACTGTTGCTTGTCGACGACAAAAATACCACCCAGACAACTGGCAATCCACAGTTTTCTGTTCGTATCTTCAAGGATGCTATAGGCCCAGTTGGCATTACGTGAATTGGTACTGTCGGTTATTGCATAGTGTACAAACTGTTTTTTTGTAAAATCGTACCGATTGATACTTCCATCGGTAGCAATCCACACATTCTGTTGCCTGTCTTCGTAAATACTTCGAATTCGGTTGTGTGATATCGGATGGGATTTATCACCCATTTTATACCACAAATATCCTTTTGTATCAGGTTGTACCACTATCAAACCATTGGTTCCGCCAAACCAACGATTTCCCCGGGAATCACGGAATATGGATTGTAATTGATTTCCATCGCCCTTACCGGTGAGTTGCGACAATGTAACGGCATGGTAAATCTTATCAGATTCGAACATCGAAATTCCGTAGTCAGTGCCAATCCAGCTATTATTATCCTTGTCAATAAATATACTCCAGATGATATTATTAATCAACGAATTCTCAAAACGCGAGTCATGTACAATATGTCTCACTTCCTGTTTATCTGGTTGATAAATGTACAGTCCGTTATCGGTTCCAACCAATACATTCCTTTTACTGTCGATCGATAATGATTTGACTGAATTATCGTCAAACACGGGAATTCGTTGAACCAACTTTCCAGCCGGGTCTAATCTAAATAAAAAGCCTTCTGTTCCTATCCAGATGCAGTTTCGAATCGTATCTTCCAACAAAGCATTTACCAGTAAACTGTTTTTAGTAATGGGAGTAGGTAGTTTTATAGTTCGAAACAGTCCGGATGAGCGATCCTGAATACACAACCCGTTGTAGGTGCCAATGTATAATTGGTTTTGACGTGTAGTTAACAGGGAATAAATCGTATTATGAGGAAGTCCTGAATTGTTGAGTTTACTCAGGTTATCGAGATTATTGGTGGTTGTATTGTACTTGTAGAGTCCGTTCAGAGTACCCATCCACAACTCATTTTCCCGTTTAACAATCGATCGGATATCGGCAGGAAATTCGGTTGGGTTTTCAACATAAAGATCCATATACGTGTCGTAAATCAACACACCATTGTCCGATCCTAACCACATATACCGATTATCGTACATGATGCCGCAATTAATACGTGTTTGTACTCTATCTGCATCGGAAAGAGTTGTACTTAAATGTGATTTTACGGTATAGCCATCATACGAAAGCAGACCTTTATCTGTCCCAAACCACATTAAACCTTGTGTGTCCTGCACAAAGCAATTGGCAATTGAAGCCCCGGCGGGTGTAAGCGTAATGTTATGAAATTCGTTGTAGGAATCCGCAGCTACAATCAAAGTAGAAATGGGAACAAATGTCAGAACTGTGATAAATATGAATTTACACAGGGGATTCAGCTGAAAGCAGCTGTTGATAGTATAGTTGAATAAAGACCTATTTACGTTCATTGATTGTATATTTCAGGCGTCAAAAATACAAATTTATAGCGATAACAACATACAGAAGTTTAAATGCATACGAATTGAATAAAACAGCAAATTAAAAATAAAAATGTTGTAAAACGCAAATAAATCTGTAAAATGTTTATTTTTGCATTTATAACCGTGAAAATCACACTCATCTGCATGAAAAAAACACACTTTACACAGCGCTGCCTGATTGCTGCATTTCTCATGCTTACACTGGCATGCAGGGCTTACGCACAAAACGAAAAACTGGTATTTTCCCCTCACTGGCTTCCACAGGCTCAGTTTGCCGGTTTCTATGTTGCTCTCGATCAGGGATTTTACAAGGAAGCGGGCCTCGATGTGCAGATTATTCATTCGTCGGCAACCATTTCATCCCTGCAATTATTAAAACAGGGTAAAGCCGACATAGTTTCCTCCTTTTTAATGGATGCCCTGAAACTACGAGTCAACGGACTTCCCCTGGTGAATTTCGCACAGTTGTCGCAGCATTCGGGACTGATGCTGGTAGCTAAAAAAAGCAGCGGAATTAATAGCCCTGAAGATTTACAGGGCAAACGACTCGGCATCTGGAGCAGTGGGTTCGATGATATTCCGTTTGCTTTTCTGCGCGAGAAAAAACTGGATATGGAAATTGTACGCATACACAGCACCATCAACCTCTTTCTGATGGGTGGCATCGATGTAATGACCGTGATGAACTACAACGAGTACAACCAGATTATCAACAGTGGCATCAACGAAGATGAACTGACTACCTTTAACTTTGCCGAATATGGCTACGACATACCCGAGGATGGGTTGTATTGCCTCGAATCGACCTATGCAACGAAAAAGGATGCTTTAAAAAAGTTTGCAAGGGCGACCTTCAAGGGGTGGGAATATGCCCGCAAAAACAAGGACTACACGATTGGCTTAGTGGTGGCTGAAATGCAAAAAGCGCATCTTCCGAACAATAAACCCCATCAACGCTGGATGCTCGACAAAGTACTCGAACAGATTACTCCTTCCAATAAAAAGGTCAATTATGGTCAATTGCTGCGTTCCGATTTTCTGTATGCACTGGAGCTAATCACGATAAGCGCTGATAACAAAGGTAAGACGATGAAAATGGAAGAGTTTTACATGAAATAGATAACCACAACATGATGAAACGAGCATGTTACTCCTTCATATCAAAGGTTATGGTAATCCGGGCATGTGAGTTCCATACGACCCTTGAAAAAACAATTATTAGCACATGAAAACAAACAGCCTTTCGTTTAAAATAATCAGCCGTATCCTTGTATTTACAATACTTTTAGGTGCAGGCATTTTTTCCATCTATTTCTATTTTTCGCGCTCGGAGATTGAAAAAGCGGCCCGTGCCAACGCCGTTTTCTTAGCTGAAAACACCATTAAAAAGATTGAAGAAGTAATTCGACCAGCAGAGATGATTCCAGACAATCTCTCCTGGATGCTTGAATCCGGAGCTATTCCGAAGGATTCGATTATGCCATTTCTGGCGAAACTGGTGCGTAACAATCCCATCATCTATGCAAGTGCAATCGCATTTGAACCCGGTGTATTTGCCACCGGCGTGGAAGCCTATGCTCCCTATGCTTACCGAAAGGGTGAATCGGTTGAAACCACCAACTTGTGGTCGCCCGATTATAATTACTTTATCATGGACTGGTACCAAATTCCGGCTGTACTGAAAAAGCCACACTGGTCGGAACCTTATTTCGATGAAGGGGGGGCGAACGCTATGCTTTCCACCTATTCAACTCCGTTTTATGTCAACCAACAGGGCAAACGCGTTTTTGGTGGAATCATTACCATTGATATCTCGTTGGAATGGCTCACTGAGATTGTACGTTCGGTAAAGATCTTTGAGACTGGTTATGCTTTTTTAATTTCCCGTACAGGTGTGTATGTGACCCATCCCGATTTTAATATCGTAAACAATCACACCATCTTTACCCGTGCCGAAGAGCTGGAAGAACCCGAATTGCGAACGATTGGCCGTGATATGATAAAGGGAGTGAGCGCATTAACATCCATCGATTTAAAACACCTCGGCTTTGTATGGATTTACCATACTCAATTGCCCTCAACTAAATGGTCGCTGGGTGTAGTCTATCCTCACAACGAGATGTTTGCCGGTTTGCGTAAACTTACCTTCACTATCTTGTTACTTTCGTTGCTGGGATTGGGTTTGTTGTTCTTGCTGACAATTCGCATTATCAATCATCAGATTAGTCCACTTTCAAAATTTGCTTCGTCAGCACGCGGCATTGCATTGGGAAATTTCAAAACAGAATTGCCCCAAATAGGGAATAGTCACGAGATGCAGGACTTGTACAATTCTTTTGAGTTCATGAAACGCGAACTTTCCAGTTATATCGTTAATTTACAGGAAACCACTTCGGCCAAGGAAAAGATTGAAAGTGAGTTGCGTATTGCAAAGGAAATTCAGATGGGCATGATTCCGCATATCTTTCCCCCCTTCCCTAACCTTCCTGAAATTGACCTGTACGCTTCTCTGCTATCGGCAAAGGAAGTAGGAGGAGATTTATACGACTTTTTCCTGCTCGACGAGAACCGCATTTGCTTTGCCATCGGTGATGTATCGGGCAAAGGAATTCCGGCATCGCTGTTCATGGCTGTCACCCGAACCTTGCTGCGATCGACTGCCGACAAAACGAAAAGCACTGCTGAGATTGTTACTTCCATCAATACAACGCTTTCGCTCAACAACGATTCCAATATGTTCGTAACATTCTTTTTGGGAATATTAGACATTGAAAATGGCGAATTGAGCTACTGCAATGCCGGACATAATCCACCGATTTTAATCCGCAACAACCAGGAGGTAAGTTATTTCAACATCACCAAAGCCATTCCGATAGGTTTGTTTGATACCTATGTGTATACCGGGGAACGCATTCAAATTGGGCCTAACGATCAGTTATTTCTGTACACCGACGGGCTCACCGAAGCCGAGGATGTGGACAATAAACTCTTTGGTGACGAGTTATTACTGAAAGTCATCAGAGAACATGCATCAGCTTCACCCAAAGCTATGATTGAAGCTGCCACGAAAGCAGTTGCCGACCATGTAAAAGGCCATACACAATCGGATGACTTAACAATGATGAGCATCGTTTACCATGGAAAACAACGTAAATAAAACCTTCATCATCCGGAATGAGGTGGAAGAGCTGAACCGGGTTGTGGCTTTTTTGGAGCAACTGGCAGAGGAATGGCAATTACCTGCCAATACAATCCATTCCATCCATCTCGTGCTTGAGGAGGCTTTGTCGAATGTGATATTGTATGCCTACGAAAAAGGTAGTACACATGAGATCAGGATTGATGTAAACTATACCGATCATCAGTTGGGAATCACGATTACCGACACAGGAAGACCCTTCGACCCGACACAACAAAAAGAACCCGATATTCATCTTCCTGCCGAAGAACGCCCCATCGGTGGATTGGGTATCTTTTTGATTCGGAAAATCATGGATGAGGTAAGTTACCTGCGATCCGGGCAGGAAAACATCCTCCGAATGACTAAAAAAATATAATTATAAACATTTACGAATATGAACGTTACCAATCAATCAATTGAACAGGGCACATTAGTGACTATCGATGGCCGTATCGACACTACCAACTACACCGAATTTGAGCAGGCGATGAACCAACTGTTTAATGACAATGTGAAAGCTATTTACCTCGACTGTAGCGGACTCACTTACATCAGCAGTTCAGGCCTTCGGGTTTTTCTGACTGTACAAAAAAAGATGATGTCGATAGGCGGAAAGTTTCTGCTTTTTGCAATGCAACCTACTATTAAAGAGATATTTGATATCTCCGGCTTTTCGTCCATCTTTTCCATTTTTGAAACAAAAGAAGAAGCGTTGTAATTATTTCAATGCCATTGTAAGCACCACTTTACCATCTGCTATTTCCTCGCGGATATAAGCTGCCAGTCCATTCAGAAGAATCAGGCTCAGTCCGTCGGAGTCGGGCAATTGATTGAGAATGGAACCCAATGACTGATCGGCCGTAAACACCAGTTGCTTTTCGTTGGTGTGTTCCGAAAACAGCATCGATATTTCCATTCCGCCGGTATTGGCGAGAAGCTTCGAACGCTCTTGGGTATTGGCTTCGTGCAGGCACAACTGAAGCGTTTCTTCCACCATCAGGTTGAGGTTGTTACATTCCTTCGGAGTGAAGAAATGGTGGGTGAAGAACTGTTCCATTCGCGCACGCAATTCGTAGAAATCGTATTTAGCATCGGTTATCCGGTAGCTGAAACTCCGGATGCGATGAATGAATGCCTTTGTTTTTTCTTTGGTCGGATGATCAAAAATAACGGCGGGACTACCCTCTTCGTAAATAATTCCTTCGTCCATATACAATACCCGTGTCGATACATCGCGTGCAAAGCGCATTTCGTGCGTCACAATGGCCATGGTCATCCCATCATTTGCCAGTCGGCGGATAACCCCCAGCACCTCGCTCACCATGGTCGGGTCGAGTGCCGATGTAGGCTCGTCGAACAGCAGAAT
>JANJXE010000483.1 GCA_024709185.1 Paludibacter sp. | reverse complement strand
ATACAATTGCAATAGGAGTTAGATTTAATTTTTCGAGTAGAAAGGTAAATCTCCAGGAGATTTTGTGGGATTTGGAAAAAATATCGAAAGTAAAATTCCATGAAACGAAATACGGAAATTACGAGGTGGAGGCAAAAAACTAAACCTCAGCAAATATTTTTTAAGTAAAGCCGTAATGTCAATCAATTGATAATTATGGCTTTAATTTTTTTTATACTAATTATCTGTGCGCAATAATACGTTTTTTTAATTTTTGTATATCATACTTCTTTGTACCCGGCGTGTCTTATTATTAGCAAACAAAGAAATCTATTACTTATATCAGAAGAATCAATGAAAAAATCAATTCGACGCTTCCTATTGACAAATCTACTCTTAGTGTCTACTCTTTCTTTGATATCACAAAATGTTACTTTAAACTATGAGAATGTTAGTTTGAAAGTGGTGTTTGCATCTATCAAGAAACAAACAGGTTTAAGTTTTTCGTATAGCACACAGCTGGTAAATCCAGAGAGGGCAGTCACTATCAATGTTGTTAATGAACCTGTTGAAACAGTTGTAAAACAATTGTTAAATGGGACTAATCTAAAATTTGAAAAGAAAGATAAGAACATTTTGTTGTTCGAAAAGCCAAAACCAATCGATGACAAAAAGCCACCTGTATCAAAAAAGATTACCGGCTTGGTAACCGATGAAAAAGGCGACCCGATAATTGGTGCAACCATTGTTGAGATTGGTACGAACAAAGGTACAGTCTCGGATATTAACGGACAGTTTTCTCTTGAGACTGCCAACGCCGGACAATTAAAAGTTTCGTATTTAGGATATGAAAGTCTGACAGTATCTGTTTCAGATAAAAGTCTGTTGAAAGTATCACTAAATCAAACATCAAAAAATCTTGAAGAGATTATTGTGATAGGATATGGTTCTTTAAAAAAGAAAGATATTACAGGAGCAGTATCATCAATAAAAACGAATGACTTACAGAAATCAAGTGTAGTATCAGTTGGACAATTAATGTCAGGGAAAGCGGCAGGTTTACAAATAATGCAAAATTTTGCACAACCGGGAGGAGATATTTCTTTTCTCATTCGAGGAGCTGCATCTGTAGGAGCAGGTAATAATCCCCTAATAATAATTGATGGTTTCCCTGT
>JANJXE010000053.1 GCA_024709185.1 Paludibacter sp. | reverse complement strand
GTACACAGTCAGCTGCCGCCCATCGGGAAGTGTGCGCACTGAAGGAAACGGACTGGCAGGGACAGACTTGACTGTTAGTGGTAGTAATGAAATTGCCAGTACTAAAACAATGTTCAATTTAAATGCTTTCATCTGAAAATGTATTGTTTAAAAAATCAAATAAGTCCCCATAGTTTAAGCTTTTCTTTTTCCCAACAAAATTCTGTGGCTAATTGTTTGAAATGTGCTGTAGGATAACCTTCCTTAAGAATTTTATTAATTAGTGAAGCCAGTTGGTCGGGGCTGTAATTATCGGTAAGAATTCCGGTATTATAGGTTTCAACTATTTTTTTAATTTCCGGGAAAGGGGAAGCCAGTACAGGGATTCCTGCATGAAGGTAATCGAAAATGCGGTTCGGCAAGGCGTAATAATAACTCATCCCCTTGTTTTCAAGCAGGCACAAGCCTAAATCGGCTGAGGGTGTATAACGGTACAATTCCGACGCATCAACTTTGCCATGAAAAATAACCCGGTCGTTCAATTTCTGCTTTTTCACCTGTTGTTTCAGCTGTTTCCTTATATCGCCATCTCCGATAATGTATAAAACTGCATTGTCGATGAGTGGCATGGCATCAATGACCCATTCCAGTCCACGTCCGGTATTCAATGCGCCCTGGTAGAGAATGATTTTTTTCCCTTTTTCCACAGCAAGGGGAATGATGTCGGTTTGGACGCGCAGGTAGGGCACATTGCGTATTACTTTCATTTCGATTCCGTACTTTTGGTGGTAATATTCCGCAATGGAATCACAGACCGTTAGAGTTCGATTAAGACGAGGGATAATCATATTTTCAATCGTTAGCCATACTTGTTTAACGAAATGACGCTGTTGAAGTTCCGGAACTTCCGGAAATAACTCATGGGCATCGAAAATCAGTTTCTTTCTACGAAGTGTAGCTGCCAGATAACAGGCCGGTAGTGTGTCGGTATCATTCGCATAAATATACTCACAGGAAAAGAACAACGCTCTGATAAAAAGCCTCAGGTTGTATTCCAGATAAAAGAGAAATCCTGAATTGAACAAAAGTTTCATGCGAAGATGCTGATAGTCGTATCGAAATGCTTTACTTCCGGGTCGCAATCGACCCACAAGAAGCACTTGCCAGCCATCCGTATGAAAGGTGTCAGCAATTTTCAACACCCGCTGGTCGGTTGTTAAATCGCTGCTTACAGCTATCAGTATTCGCTTATCGCTTTCAGATTTCTTTATCATGGATGTAATCAAGTAAATCTTTGTAGAGCTGACGGTGGTATAGGCTGGCGTTTTTTTCAACAGAATTGTTGTGCCAGAGCAGACTGATTTCCCCATTGTAGCGTTCAACCGTGTCGATAAGACTGCAACAGTATTGAAACGCATCGTGCGCGTTCATAAACATATACCTTTTTTCGCTAAGGGTAACATCCATGATTGTTAGTGAATGAAGAACCAGGGGTGTAAGACTTCGGGTAAGTGGATTTATCCAGCGTACCTGACGACAGGTACCCAGACGAAAGCCGGCAATATCGGCATAACCCATACTAAAATCATCGGTTATCCCTGCATCAATGAGAAAGTTTAAATCCGAAGGTTCCCGGTTATTAAGAAAGTGATTGCGGTTATAGTGAATGTCGGTACCTGTAAAGGCTTCCAGAACTTGCTTTTCTTCATCAATAAGTTGTGGATGAATGCCTGCTTCGTAACTGGTGTGTAAGCCAATCGATATTTTTTTACGTTTTGTTATCTTCAACAAGTGTTTATAATCCGGATGAGCCAGGTTGGAATCAGGCTTATCTTCTTTCTTTCTTCCTCCGCCCGACCGGATAAAGGTAATAACCTCACACTTATCCTTTCCTAACTTTTTTTGTAACTCAGTATCAAGTTTATACAAATAAGGAAAGGTGTACCACGGATCGAAAATAACCCCTCCGAAATAACTTTTCAGAGCCATTTTACGTTCATTTTTTCGTTTAATACCTCTGAGCAAGCCACCCAGCATACCCCTTGTGCGACGGTAATGTGCCAGTTGGTCGACGTCGTGGGTGAGATACACTTTTGTCATTTTGCGGGGTGGTTCGGCGATTTCAATACCCAGCGTTCGCAAGGAGGCTCTAAGTTGTACCGCCCATTCTTCTACTATGGGTCGGTCGATAAAACCTGCTTTGTAAGGGAGCGATTCTCTGCCGGGAAACCGACCATGGGTATCTCTTACTTTCGGTCGAACCATTTCTTCATACCGGGATATCAGAAAATAGGTTCCGGCAATACTATCGGCATGAATTACGAGAGTGTCACCCAGTTGTTCAGTTGTAGCATCGCCGAAAAGTATCGGTACATCTTCCCACTGCCGAAGAGGTATAGTCGGTATCGATGCCATGGTTCCGTAGACTGTATCGTCGAAAAATCCCGAGGCCTTTATTACCAGGCGATAGTCCTTATATCGGTCAGGGTCATTGGTATAGCCAATGGTATCCAGTATCCGGCGGTCGTCGGTGCCTGTGAGTAATTGAAGGATGTATCTGATGATTTCTTCCATATTTTTAATTAACTATGAAGTTCCTTTTTAAGAAAGGTGCCAGTGATACTTTCAGAATGCATTGCCACTTCCGCAGGTGTACCAACACATACGATGGATCCACCTGCTTTACCTCCTTCAGGCCCGATATCGATGATATAGTCGCAGGCTTTTATCACGTCCATATTGTGTTCGATAATCACGATTGTATTTCCCCTGTCGGCCAGTTTATTCAGTACGCCCAGCAAAATGCGGATATCTTCGAAATGGAGTCCTGTAGTAGGTTCATCCAACAGGTAGAGGGTTTTTCCTGTATCTCTTTTTGAGAGTTCAGTGGCCAGTTTTACTCGCTGACTTTCGCCTCCTGAAAGCGTTGTGCTTGATTGTCCGAGCTTAATATATCCCAGTCCGACTTCCTGAATTGTTTTTATTTTATTAAGAATGATTGGTTGGTTTTCGAAAAACTCAACTGCCTGATTGATAGTCATGTCGAGCACATCGGCGATGGATTTTCCACGGAACCGTACCTCGAGGGTTTCTTTGTTGTAGCGTTTTCCTCCGCAACTTTCACAGGGTACGTACACATCGGGTAGGAAGTTCATTTCGATTGTTTTATAGCCATTTCCGCTGCAAACTTCACACCGACCGCCGGCTGTGTTAAACGAAAACCGCCCGGGTTTATAAGCCCTGATTTTTGCTTCCGGAAGCGATACAAATAAGTTGCGGATATCGGAAAAAACACCTGTATAGGTAGCTGGATTCGAACGGGGTGTACGGCCTATAGGTGCCTGATCTACTACCACCACTTTATCAATAAATTCACTACCCAGAATAGCATCGTGTTCCAGCGGATCTTTTAGCGAGTTGTAGAACTGCTGACTCAGGGCCGGTTGAAGGGTTTCGTTAACAAGGGTTGACTTTCCACTGCCTGAAACACCGGTTACACAAATCATTTTGCCCAATGGGAAATCAACATCAATATTTTTAAGGTTGTTGCCACGTGCTCCTTTAACCGTTAGTCTATTTCCATTTCCCGGTCGGGGATTTGTGTTGGCTGTTATACTTTTTCCACCATTAAGGTAGGATGCAGTAAGACTGTTGGTGCGCAGCATCTCGCCGGGCGTACCGGCAAAAACCACTTCGCCTCCATGACGACCGGCTCGTGGTCCCAGGTCGATGATGTAAT
Organism: Paludibacter sp.; assembly: GCA_024709185.1. Taxonomy (GTDB): domain Bacteria; phylum Bacteroidota; class Bacteroidia; order Bacteroidales; family Paludibacteraceae; genus Paludibacter. The sequence goes on along the minus strand of JANJXE010000053.1, from coordinate 8,993 downwards.
CGGCCGATAGCATCATATCTTTGTCGTGTTCCACCACGATTACTGAATTGCCTGTGTCGCGCAGTTGCCGCAACGAATGAATCAGTCGTTCATTGTCGCGCTGATGAAGGCCGATGCTGGGTTCGTCGAGAATATAAAGGACGTTTACCAGTTGCGTTCCAATTTGTGTAGCCAAACGAATACGCTGACTTTCACCTCCTGAAAGCGACATTGAACTTCGGTTAAGTGAGAGGTAAGTAAGTCCTACATCCAGAAGAAACTGCAGGCGTGAACGTATTTCTTTCAGGATTTCAGCAGCAATGGTTTTTTGTTTGTCCGAAAGATATTGCTCAACATTCAGCAGCCATTCCATCAGTTCGCTAATGTCCATAGCGGCCAGTTCGGCAATATTTTTATTGTGAATCCTGAAATGAATGGCTTCTTTTCGTAAGCGCGTGCCATGGCATTCGGGGCAGCATATTTCCTTGGAAAACTGATTGGCCCATTTTTGTTCAGTAGCCGAAACCGAGCTTTCCTGCTGCATTTCAATGTATTTGATAATGCCTTCGTAATTCAGAAAATAGTTTGAATTGCCCAGCGATTGGTTTTTGATGTTCAATCGTTCATCGGTACCATTCAAAATTTCGTCGATGGCTTCAGCGGGAAGTTCGTTGATAGGGGTTTTCAGCGTACAATCGTACTTTTCGAGAATGGCTTCGATTTGCCAAAAGATGGTTGAATTCTTGTGTTTGCCCAGTGCCACAATTCCACCATTGTAGATACTCATTGCAGGATCAGGGATTATCTTCTCAATATCAATTTTGGTGATGAAGCCAATACCCTTGCACACCGGGCAGGCTCCCTGTGGCGAGTTAAACGAAAAATGATGCGGGGCAGGTTCGTCGTACGATATTCCGGAAGTAGGGCACATCAGCATTTTGCTGAAATAGCGTACCTGATCGCTGTCGTTTTCTATCAACATAACCACTCCATTGCCCTGTTGCATAGCTTTCTGCATCGATTGTTTAAGGCGCTGACGGTCTTTGGAAGCAACCAGGAGGCGGTCGATAACCAACTCAATGTCGTGAATTTTATACCTGTCGAGTTTCATTCCATGGGTAATTTCGCGAAGTTCACCATCAACCCGAACATGAAGGTAGCCTTTTTTACGAATGGTCTCAAATAATTCGCGGTAATGTCCTTTACGGCCTCTCACAAGCGGTGCCAACAGATAAGTGCGCTTGCCTTCAAAATCGTTGAGAATAAGTTCTACAATCTGATCTTCTGAATATTTTACCATCTTCTCGCCGGTTTTCCACGAATAGGCATCGCCGGCACGGGCATACAACAATCGCAGGAAATCGTAAATCTCGGTAGTGGTCCCCACTGTTGAGCGTGGGTTCTTATTTGTTGTTTTTTGTTCGATAGAGATAACCGGACTCAGACCTGTAATTTTATCCACATCAGGGCGCTCCAGGTTGCCCAGGAAACTTCGGGCGTAGGCAGAGAAGGTTTCGATGTAGCGGCGCTGGCCTTCAGCAAAAATTGTGTCGAAAGCCAGCGACGATTTGCCGCTTCCACTCAATCCGGTAATCACTGTCAGCGAGTTACGCGGTATGCTCACATCGATATTCTTCAGGTTGTGGACCCTGGCACCGGTGATTTCAACCTTTTCCTGTTCCTCAACGGCTTGTATAACTGTTTCTTCTTTCAATTCACGGAATTTTTGAACCCACAAAGGTAGATAAATTTTTCTGATCCGGGAAGAAATGCGAATGGTTCATTTCGTAAAAAATGCAATGATTTACAAAATGATTTCTTGTTTTGTGATGAAAAAAGTGTATCTTTGCACCGCTTTTCTGAAAAAGAAAGTGTGATGGGAAATTAAGCGACTAATCACTTAAAACTAAAACGCTTAAATTTTGAGTAACACAAAAAAAACAAATCAATGAAAGTTTACGATTTAAAAGGTTCTCTGAGAAAGGAACTGGGTAAAAAAGCAACTAAGGCTACACGTGCCGACGAAAGTGTACCCTGCGTATTGTATGGTGGTGCCGAAAATGTACATTTTTCAGCTCTTGCTGCCGATCTGCGCAAGCTTATTTATTCGCCGGACGTATTTGTGGTGAACCTCGATGTTGAAGGTAAAACCTGCAAGGCAATTATGAAAGACCTTCAGTTTCACCCGGTATCTGATAAAGTTTTGCATATCGATTTTCTTGAAGTTACAGAAAACAAACCCGTAGTGGTTGAAATTCCTGTTCAGCTGACCGGATTAGCCGAAGGGGTTAAAGCCGGGGGTAAACTGGCTCTCGAGATGCGTAAATTGCGCGTGAAGGGTCTGTATGCTAACTTCCCTGAAAAAATTATTATTGATGTTACCAATTTGGGTCTCGGTAAAACGATTCAGGTTGGTGCATTGAAATTTGACAATTTTGACATTCTTAATGCTAAAAATGCTGTTGTAGCTCAGGTTAAACTGACACGTGCTGCCCGTGGTGCTGCCGCTGCTGCTGCTTCCAAGAAATAAATTTTGTTGTAAATGAAATTCCTGATTGCAGGGCTGGGTAATCCGGGGGCTGAATACCAGGATACCCGACACAACATAGGATTCACAATATTGGACGCTTTCGCAAAGGCGTCCAATGTTTTTTTTGAAGATCACCGCTATGGTTTTACCTGCGAGGTGAAACTCAAAGGGCATACTCTTATTTTGCTGAAACCAACCACCTTTATGAACCTGAGTGGAAATGCAATTCGCTACTGGATGAACAAGGAGAAAATCGAACCTCAAAATCTATTAGTAATCGTCGATGATCTCGCACTGCCATTTGGAATGTTGCGCCTTAAACCCAAAGGTTCGGATGCTGGACATAATGGCCTGCGGAGTATTCAGGATACCCTGGGGCATAACGAGTATGCACGGATTCGCTTTGGTATCGGTGACAATTTTCCGAAGGGCGGACAGGTTAGGTATGTATTGGGTAAATGGGACAAGGACGAACTGGCTGCTCTACCCGAACGTTCAGATATGGCTGTGGAAATGATATGGAGTTTTTGCCTGCAGGGTTTACAACTCACCATGACTCAGTTTAATAAGAAATGAAGGAAGAAGTTCGTATCGATAAGTGGATGTGGGCAGTAAGGTTATTCAAAACCCGAAGTCTGGCTGCCGACGCCTGCAAAAAAGGCAAGGTGTCGGTGAATGGCTCTGCTGTTAAACCATCACGGTCGGTCAGGGTTGGAGATATGGTAGGTGTTAAACGTAATCCGGTGCTGTTTTCCTTTAAAGTACTGGCATTAGCCGAAAATCGAATGGGTGCCAAACTGGTGCCGGGTTTTATGGAAAACGTAACTACTCCCGATCAGCTTGAATTGTTTGAACTGGGCCGTATTGCTGCTCAGCACAACCGCGACAGGGGCACGGGACGGCCTACCAAAAAAGAGCGACGCGATCTGGATGACTTTTTTGAACCTGTTTTTTTTGATGAGCACGATTTTGATGATCCTGAAAATTAAAACCCATGCTGACAGCTTCATATCTGAAAAAAAATAACATTTGCGAATACCTGCTTTATATGTGGCAGGTGGAAGATTTGATCAGGGCGCTACAACTGGACATGACACGGATTACTGAAACCCTTGTCGATACCCGTACTTATAAAGATGCCGCTGAACGTAAAGCAGTGATGGATTGGTACGAAAGTCTGGTGGAAATGATGCGTGCCGAAGATGTGGTGTTAAAAGGACATTTGCAGTTAAACAAAAACACTATTCTCGACCTGAACGATTTTCATCAGCGTGCCTTGCGTTCAGGCCTCCTGCCCGAATACAATGCAAAGTTCTTTCATATTCTCCCCCTGATTCAACAGTTAAGAATGAAATCTGAAGAGGGGTTGACGGATATTGAACTCTGCTTTAATTTTCAATACGGAATTTTGCTTCTGAAATTGCAAAAAAAGGAAATCAGTAACGAAACCTTAAAAACACAGGAAGAAATGGCGAAATTTATGGTTCTTCTTGCCAAAAATTATCATCTGTATTCAAACGGTGAACTCGATTTAGAATAAAAAGTGTAACTTTGTGTTTATAAACTAACAAGTATTACCGTATGAAAGGAATTATTCTTGCCGGTGGCTCCGGAACCCGCTTGTACCCCATCACAAAAAGCATATCCAAGCAAATTATCCCCGTATACGATAAACCGATGATTTATTATCCCTTGTCGGTGCTCATGCTGGCAGGTCTTAAAGAAATTCTCATCATTTCGACTCCACAGGATATCCATTTGTACGAGAACCTGTTGGGCGATGGCAGCGAGTTGGGAATTCGTCTCGAATATGCTATACAGCCTTCACCCGATGGACTGGCACAGGCGTTTATCATTGGCGAAGGGTTTATCGGCGACGATTCGGTGTGCATGATCCTTGGTGATAATATTTTCTACGGCTTCGATTTTTCTCGTACACTTCGTGAAGCAGCAATGCTGGAAGATGGTGCGGTGGTATTTGGTTATTACGTTAATGATCCTGAACGCTATGGAGTTGCTGATTTTGATGCACAGGGTAAAGTGCTCAGCATCGAAGAAAAACCTGAATACCCGAAATCGAATTATGCAGTTACAGGACTTTATTTCTACAGCAACGATGTGGTGAAAAAAGCCAAAGGATTGAAACCTTCAAAACGGGGTGAGCTGGAAATCACAGATTTAAATCGTTTGTACCTGGAAGAAGGACGACTCAGCATGAAAATTATGGGTCGGGGAATGGCCTGGCTCGATACGGGTACGCACGATAGCTTACTCGAAGCATCGAACTTTATTGCCACCATCGAAAATCGCCAGGGTCTGAAAGTGGCTTGTATTGAAGAAATTGCCTATCGTTACGGATATATCACCAAAGAACAGTTACTCAAACTGGCCGAACCGCTTCGCAAAAATCATTACGGCGAATACCTCATTAAAATAGCAAACGACAAAACCTTTTAAAAGGAATGGAAATTAGTACCACCCCAATCGATGGTCTGTTGATCATTAAGCCGAAAGTTTTCGAGGACCCACGTGGTTTCTTCTTTGAATCTTACCACCGTGAGCGTTACCGTGAGGCTGGTATTAAGCTGGATTTTTGTCAGGATAATGTATCGAAGTCGTCGTATGGTGTAGTTCGTGGACTGCATTATCAGCTTGCTCCCCATAGTCAGGCTAAACTGGTTGCTGCGGTAGTAGGTACAGTTTGGGATGTGGCCGTCGACCTGCGTGTTGGATCTCCTACTTTCGGACAATGGTACGGTGTAGAGCTTTCTGCTGAAAATAAGCTTCAGTTTCTTATTCCACAGGGATTTGCACATGGTTTTTCGGTATTAAGCCCAACAGCTGTTTTTTCGTATAAATGCGACGATTATTATTCGCCGGGGCATGAAAGGGGTATTTTATATAACGACCCTACACTTAATATCGACTGGAAGCTTCCTGTTGGTGATATGCTGGTTTCTGATAAGGATAAAGTGCATCCGCTTTTTGCTGATGCTGAGAAAATCAGTTAGAAGTGCTCTATGAAAACAATTCTAATAACCGGTAGTAATGGCCAACTGGGCAGTGAAATACGATTTGCGTCTTCCGGGTATCCCAACTTGAATTTCATCTATACCGATGTTCAGGAACTGGATATTTGTGATGCCCCATCGGTGGATGCCTATCTGAATAGTCATGCTGTTGATGCTATAGTTAACTGTGCAGCCTATACAGCTGTGGATAAGGCTGAAGAGGATGTCGAATTGTGTTACAAAATAAATCAATATGCAGTGGAAGTGTTGGGAATAGCTACTGCAAAACGAGGTATCAGCTTCATTCATGTGTCTACCGACTATGTTTTTGATGGTAAGAATTTCAAACCCTATACGGAAGAAATGCCTGTTGCACCGGCATCGGTTTATGGTAAATCGAAACTGGCAGGTGAACTAGCCCTCATGAACGTCAATCACGATGCGTTGATTCTTCGTACTTCCTGGCTGTACTCTACTGTAGGAACTAATTTCGTGAAAACAATGCTGAAGCTTGGAAGCGAACGCGACGAGTTAAAAGTGGTTTTTGATCAGGTGGGAACACCAACTTATGCTGCCGATTTGGCAACTGCCATTTTAAAGATACTTCAGTTTGAAAAACCCAGTCCGGGGATATACCATTTTTCGAACGAGGGTGTTTGTAGCTGGTACGATTTTGCGATCACCATTCACCGTTTAGCAGATATCAGTTGCCATGTGGTACCGGTTCAGAGTCATGAGTATCCGTCCAAAACTCCTCGTCCACACTACAGCGTATTGAATAAATCAAAAATTAAATCCACTTTCCAGTTGGAAATTCCTCATTGGGAGGATGGCCTGAGGCGCTGCTTACAAGCTCTTTAGAGCTATTAGTTTTGTTTTAATTTCTTCCACGCTGTTTAATTCGGGAATTTCATCGATTGAAAACGAAACGCCGAATTCGGATTCCAGCTGCATCACAAGCCGCAATTGTCCGAGACTATCCCAGTTTTTAAGATCGCTTCTACGGGAAGTGCTGTTGATCTGCGATGCATCGACACCAAAGGTCGATGCCATAATCTGAATTATTCGTTGTTCTACTTCCATATTACTCATAACTGTGTTTCAAAATCATGTTCCGACAGCGTTGTAAATCCGCAATCGCTGTAAAATCGCTTAGCTGGTATATTCTTTTCGCCGGGATAATAACTCGCTGTGATGCGTTGGATGCCCAACTCTTTTAGTGCTGATTTTATCTGCTCAAGAATGGAAAATTCTACCTTACGACCTAATGCCCTGCAACTTAAAAGGAAATTGTCGATGTGTGCAGTATCTTGCTTTAACAGAACTAATACTGATCCAATAATGCCCTCATCACCAAACTTATCGCGGTAGGAACAGGTGTATAATTTCCAGTCCCGGGAGGTGTACATGGTTGCGATTTCGGCTTCTGTATAGCGTTTCAGACTCAGATTAAACTGATTGGTTTTTTGAGTGAGCTGTGCAATACGATTCAGTGTATCAGGTTTTGCTTCCTGTATATCAACTTCAATTTTCAATTGTTGTATAAAGTCATCGTAACTAAACTGACTACGAACTTCCTCCCGTTCTTTGTTACGGTGATATTGTTGTGTTTTGTAAGCATCTTCCTTCGTGAAATGAATACGGGGAAAGCAGGGATACACAACTTCTTCAATAAACCATTGGCTCAGTTTGGTAGTATCGGCAGGAAATTCAGGTACCTGCACTTCAGGTAAACTTGTTCGAACCAATTCGCGTTCAATTTGATTATCATCAATAAAAACCAACGAATCGATTCCAACATTCAATTCCCGGCAGATAGAAAGCAGATTCTGATCCTTGGGAAGCCAGTTGACACGTGGTGCCACAAAGTCATCCCATTTTAAAATACAATCAGGATGTTTCTTAAATGCTTCACGCACCTCAGCTTCATTGTTTTTAGAACACAGCGAAAGGATTACTCCTGTTTGTTTAAGTAAGGCAATCTGATGCTGAAATTCTTTATAAATCAATCCTTTTCCTTCGTTCGACAACGTTATGTGCTGCCAGCCTTCTTCGCCCAACACTCCGCCCCATAAGGTGTTGTCGAGGTCGAGTACCAATACTTTGCTGGTTTTTCCTTCTATAGCACGGCTAAGATTAAGGATTTCATGTGCCAGGAGTGAATAAGCTGTATGAGAAAACTTCATTCGACCAAGGTACCAGTATTTATCGTCGAAAAGAGTGTTGTAACCGTGCAGATTTACCAGGCGCGAAAGTGCCAGGATTTGTACCCTTGGCTGTGTTGTTGCATAGGTGTATAACGAAGCATTAAGTACTTTTTCCTTCACTAGTGCGTCACCAGTATAAGTCGTGGTGTACAATGGTCGTCCTGAGAAATCACACATCATGACTATTCCCTTTGGTTGTTGCCGAAGGAACTGGTCGATTGCGCTGGTTATTTCACCGATTTCAACTCCGTTTGCCAATTCATCGGGATGCAGGTACAACAGCAGATAAGTGTATGAATTATTGATGATTTCCGAATCAGGACTCAATAGTTCGTACTGCCATTGATTATATCCGGCAACATAAACCTTTCCAAAACCGATCTGCTGAAGAACTGACTTCAGAGGGTCGATGGTAATATTACTAAGCAGGGCAATGGAGGATTTCATACTTATGTAAATACTGAGTCGCCTTCTCCCTCTTGTAAAGCGCTTGCCGAACAGCTAAGCGATAAGGGTAATAAATAAGGCTGACGGCGTTTTCGTTTAAGAATAAAACGGCTTTTCAACCGTTGTAAAAACCGACATAACCGTATATCGTAACACGTGATCAGGTCGATTTGTTCCGATTTGGCGATGTTAAAAATGTAGGCTGCAAGGTCATTCAGATATTTCTCACCGGCATATAAAAATGAAACCGTGAGCGTGTTGTCGCGAACTTTTAAAAATGCAAATCCACAGAGCTCGTGGTTATCGTATATTCGTACCGGAATATACCTAAACCGGTCGGATACAGAGCTGAAGAAGTAGCGTTCGCTTTGTTTGTCGCGCTTCCCTTCTTTAACCCATCTGTTTTCGAAAATCCATTTAAAATAGCTGGCATTACGTTGGTTAAGATTGTTCTCACGGGTATAGTTAATCAGGAATTCATCCAACAACTCATCAAATCGTTCATCACTATAGATGTTTGGACTGACTTTCAATCGTGGGTGTAACCATTTCCAAAATGAAAATACCTGATTTACCAGTGTTTCAGCCAATTGTATCACTGTTTCCAACTTTTCCAAAGCCGGATATCTACTCACGATAAGTTTGGTAAAACGAGCCCTGATGTAGTAATCAAAACCTTGTTTGTAGACTACCGGATGAAATATCCCCATCTTTGAATAATCATCTTCCAGTGCAAAAAGAAAATTAGATATCAACAGTTGGTGGCGGTGCGCGCGGAGTACCGACATCATGAGCATAGAAGCTACATCTCCTTTGCGG
>JANJXE010000453.1 GCA_024709185.1 Paludibacter sp. | reverse complement strand
CTTCCGGAACATAATAGATTTTATCTAAATCAGCTTCCTCGGTTGCTGTAGTATATCCGGCTAACAAAGCAGGACTGGCTTTGTGGAAAATCACCAAACTCTCTTCTAATTGGGGGGAAGTTGGCGGAAAAGCGCTGCAATCGACGGGTATTACCCAAAAATTCTGCTTTTCGAGGCTATCGATAATCACTGCATCGGTAAGTGTTCCTATGCGCTCCTGTGGAAGATTCTGAAGATAGAAAACCACAGGCATCTGCGTTTTCTGAGCCATCAATGTTCCTGCAATTAGTGTTAATAAAAGGGAGGTTTTGATATAACGGGTAATGTTTTTCATGTGTTTTTTATTAAAAAGAACCAGGTAAGAAACTAGCATTCAAATACTTTACATCCACGGTTATGGTGATTTTGGCTTGCTGGTTTCTTACGACCTGTATAAGCAAATTTAAACCGTTTGAAACTCACCTGAACAAAATTTGGTGAGTTCCAAACCTGGCTGTTAAGTTAAAAAAGAACCTTTTCTATAGCAGTTTCTCCATTGGACATTTCAATTTTCAGCAAATAAAAACCTTTTTGAGATAAATTCAACTGAGCCTCGCCATTAATATTTACCTGTTGAATAGTATTTCCTGCTGAGTTGAACAGAGTTGCGACAGCTGCAGTTGTCTGAACGGTAATTCCATTCTGATTGATACGGGTTGAATATGGAAGCGGTTGATTGTTTCCATTCAAACTGGTTCCTAAATCCTGATGGTAAGTAGCTACTGTGTAATTGTCCACCCACATTATTTTATCAATATTTCCACTGTAGTTTTGGAAAAAACCAAAATGAGTCATCGGTGTGTTAACTAAATCGGCATTTACAGCCGATATGGAATATCCAAACGTACCCGTTTTGGGATCGGCAAATGCACCTCCGGTATTCGGACCATCGAAACGACCCTTAAAAATCCAGGTATTGCTGCTTTTTACATAAACAACTCTGAAACTCATATAATCTCTTCCATCGGTTGGAGATACAGTTCCTGTGGCAAGGGTAGTGAGCTTGGTGTTTTCGTTAATGCCGTTTTCAAATTTTACAAGACGATACAACTTCCCTAAAGCAGTTTCTCCATACACTACCGCATACCCATTTGCTGTAGCGTAGCTGGCATTATCGGCCAGCAAAATTGCACCAACAGCATTTTGAACATCGTTGAAGCCCGATAAGGTAGAATTATAATTCTGTCGCAAATTGAAGGTCCAAACTACAGAATCTACACTTAAAGCACTTAGAGTGCCATTAAACGGAGCAGAATAAACCGAAAGTATACCAAAAACTCCGTTACGGCCCCAAAAACCAGTGCCTTTTCGATTGGGAATTCTTAACATATCTATTGTAGTAGTTGTTGAGGGATCTGTGGCTTCGTCCCCAACTCCGGTCTGTTTTACAATTGTATATGTTGTTGCAGGATTACCTCCTGACAAATTGACTCCGCTAAAATCATCGGAAAATACAATGGTTTCAACCGTCTGAGCACTTAAAGTCATTGAGCCTCCTACAAATAAAAGGGTTACGAGTCCTTTTAGAAGCATCGTAATACGTGTGTAAATTGTTTTCATGATGGTAAATTTTAACTATGAATGATTTAATGTATTATAAAGTAGCAAATTTGTTTTAAGATACGACAATTTTGACTTGCTGATTCCGTCCTTCCTTTCTAAGGGACACTACATAGATTCCCTTTTCTATTGTCAGAACAACAGAATTTGTATCTGTCAGAGAAGTGCTGTATACTGATTTTCCGGTAATGTCAAACACAGTATAAAATGTCCTCTCATTAACGTTTTGAAGTGTTAAATTATTTCGGGTTAATTTCACCCTGGCAAAGACATCATTTTCGTATACTACATCCGACTGTGTAGTATTGTACGCCCCTTCCAGTATCTTTTCAGCATACCGTTCACCCAACAGGATATTACTTGCTGCATCGAAATGAATTCCATCGGGAAGCAAATTGGTGCCATCGGTAACTATATAGTCGGAGTTGGAAATATAGGTAGCAACAGGTTGTACAACATTTGCCGAAAACTGATCAAATTCGGCACGCTCCGATAATTCTCCCAACACAAAAAACAAATCAGGTTCGTTCAACTCAGTTCTTAAGTTTTGCACCATTTTCGAAAGATTCGATTTGTAGGATGCAAAATTATCGAGCAAGCCTGCTGAATTATCGGAAGAACCCTGGTGCCAGATGATAGCCCTGAACCGTCCGAACCGTTGCGCTTCCTTTGCACGTTTGATGGTAGCATCGTAATTGGATTTACCCGGTTGATACCATGAGGAAATAGACGATCCACCCTGCGCATTCACCACAAACCCTACCGGTTTTTTAAGATGATCGCGCAATGTAAGCGCACAGGTATAGGAAGGACCTAATCCCTGAACACTAATATCTTTCCGGATGTTGGAGTATTTGTTCATAGGATTGAACGACACCTCCATTTGACCTGCCGGTGTAAGCAAATAAACATCCGTCATGGAATCCGATACGTTGGCAAAGGGAGCTCGTCCCGCCATATTCGACTGACCAATAGCAAGAACCATATCCAGCATTGGTAATTTTTGAACCACTACCTGATACGTTTTCTGTACCTGTCCGTTGGCTGATGTTACGGTGAGAACTGCTGTCCGATCGGCTTCAGGTGCTGTTTCTGTATCAGATACAGCCTGCACAATCTGTACAGTCGCCTCCGGGTCATAGGTTTGAGCAGTGATCACCGGCAAAGCTGACTGACTGTAGGGCAAATACACTTTGTAGGCATTCTTCTCTTTATCGAAAAACTCTATTGTTTCTCCATCTATATTAATCGAGCTAAGCCGTGCATCGGTAGGCGGAGGCAGGAGCTCTAACGCAACATAGTAGATCAGTTGGTCGGTCCCTTTTTGCAATATTACACGGGCCGTACGTTGTGTTTCTGTTCCTGTTAACGACACTGCCTGTTCAACGTTTACTGTTACATCCTGATATTTTGACGTTGCGGTTACTTCGGGAATAGTGGTGGAATTCCAGGGCAAACGGTGCAGGTAACGGTATTGCGCTTCATTGAAAGAAACCAACGGCAAACCGTTTACAGCGATTCCGGACGCCCGGAGCGTTTCCACATCCTTCTCAGCCACTACCATTTCCGGTGCAAATTCGCTGGTATTTTCCTTCGAATGAAACTCCACGATTACAGCTGAAGAACCCACCTTGACAACGTTCTTTTCCCTCATCCGGAACGAAATGAAAGGTCGGCCCGCGGCCAAAGAATCGGCGATATACTTCGTCAGAGCAGCACCTGAAAACTCAATGTATTGCGCTGATAGTGCCTGACCTGCCGGAACACTATAAGATGCCAGCAAGGGAGAAGTAATATCAGCACCCAATCGGTCCACATAATTCACAAAAGTAACATCATCTTCAGCCCAGGTGTTTTTGGCAACCGGGTACAAATCGAACTGATGGGTCAAATCGCCACCTGCCGGAAAACCATTACAGTACAAACGCAACTTCACCGATTGAACAAAGGGCGACAAACCGGAAATATCAAATTTCAGGAAGGAAATCCGCCTGTACTGTGAGCCAGCTGTTGAATGATAGGTTTTCAGAAAAGGTTCCATTCCGCGGATTGTATTGTCACTGTATGTGTACGTATCATCTACCGGAATCAACCTTTTCTCAACAGTCTGCGACTGAAGCCCGGCCAAGGCACAGAAAAGAAAAACGATGTGGAAAAGATGCTTTTTCATTCCCCTGGTTTTATTGAATAATTATTTTCGCTGAAGCCCGCTGATTACCCTGCAAGCCAAGCACATATACGCCTTTATTCAGTTCAGAAACATCAATCTTTCCATTTGATTCTGTTAATGATCCTGACAATAAACGTTGTCCGGACAGGCTGTAAAGTTCATAACTGTTATAGTTGAAATCTGATGCAGCAACTACAATCGTTTTATTTTCAATTCTGTACGAGAAATTAGCAGCCGATGCGGTTTTCAATCCAC
>JANJXE010000445.1 GCA_024709185.1 Paludibacter sp. | reverse complement strand
GGGAGCTACCTTGCGTATCGAAGATTACGGGACGATTATTTTAGCCTATTATAATTCGTTGCCCTTAGCCCGAATAGAATTGTCGGGTTTCAACGGACTGGTATACACTTCAGGAGTGGTGTATGATGGATCGCTGAATTATCTTGGACGATTTACGGGCAAGTTAATTGAATATGCAGGTAAAGTGGCTATTTCACAGCGCGTTGCTGCTATGCGTCTATTCAGTGCATCTACTCAGATTCCGGCACCCAATCCTGATGCCTTTTCAGTCGATAAGCCCTCAACCAGTTGGTCTGGCACCTATGATCAGTCGTTCAATTCATCTTCCGATATCGCAACATTCTACGATCAGTGGATTGCCCAGGTTCCTGGAATTTTTACAGCTGCCGACCTGACAGGAGAGTATCTGCAATTTGAATGGCCCAATAAACGAATCATCTACTCCAAAGAAAACTATTCAGCACCCTATTCATTCGAAGCTGAAGTAGATTTTTCGGCCAATGTAGCGGGGATTTCGAGTAACAGAGCAGGATTAGTTTTACGAGCATTTGCTTCCAATATCATTGATGTGGAGTATCTGCAAAATCCACCTGCAGATCCGGGTTTCAACCGCGAAGGAATTGCTGTTTATTCGAACGCCGATGGGTCGATGCTGAATGTTCAGTTCTCTGGCATTGAGGCCGGCAGCTCGACACAGGTAACTACCATAGCAGTACCAAAGCCTGCGGGCATCGCCAGTTTCCTCACAAAAGGCACCATCAGAGTAGAAGATTTTGGAGCCCGGCTGTACATTTACTACAATTCTCTTCCGGTTGCCCGTATCGATTTATCCGGACTTTCGGCAGGAGTTTATTCGACTGCTACTGTATTTAATGCGGGAATGCAGGTTATGGGTGTAGCTACCGGAAAAGAAATTTTAGAGTCCGGTAAAGTATCGGTTTGTCAACGCGATGCAGCACTCCGCTTGTACCGAGTCACTATAGAGAAAGGATTAACCACTTCAAATGTAGAAATGATACTAAGCAGCCAGGTGTATCAACAGGGCTCTGCTTTATTCGTTGAACCAGGTGTGTATGGGATTTCTATTTACAACCTGCAGGGACATCTGCTTTACTTCAATCCTACACTCAATGGTCAGGCGTTTTCACTTGAAAACAACTTCCCAAAGGGAGTCTATCTTATAAAAACACTGGATGCAACTAATGGTGTAAGAATCAGTAAACTAGTGCTATACTAATCTTTTGTTATCAATATAATGCGCTTTCTATTATCTTCAGACAGAAATAATTCTACCATAGTGGGATTGATTTTTTATTTTTTTGTTTTTACTGTAAGTGGTCAGGAAAAACTTAAAGTAAAGGGGCTAATTCCTACTCTGGCAGCCATAAGTATTCCTGCGGCTGAAACAACTGTAGAACGTTACAACGAGTTGAAACAGGCAGGATTTACGCATACCGGAACCCATTTCAGTACTGCTGATGAACAGCAAAAAGCGCTTGATATAGCGGCTCAGGTCGGTGTTAAAATGATAGTGTTGTGTCCCGGGTTGATTACTGATACTGAGAAAACAGTCAAACGATTTATGAATCACCCGGCGACAGCAGGCTATTTCCTCGGCGATGAACCTCATGTAAGTAAAATGGCTGAACTGGGGGAATTGGTAAAGAATATCCAAAAAATTGACACCAGGAATTTTTGCGATGTAAATATCTACGGAAATATTGCAAGTCCGCAGCAACTGGGAACTTCAACCTATAAAGAATATGTGGAGGAATACATAAAGCAAATACCGGTTAATTTTCTATCCTTCGATATTTATCCGGTATTGAAGGAGGGTGTAATGCCTTCCTGGTATGAAAATCTTGAACTGATTGCTCATCAGGCCAAAAAAGTAAATAAACCGTTTTGGGCATTTGTATTGTCAAGTAATTATACTGATATTCATCCTGACCCGCAAACTCTTGCAGCGATGCGATTACAGGCTTACAGTAACCTTGCCTATGGCGCACAGGGAATTCAATATTTTACGTATTGGTCGGCAACATCAACCGATTCTTCTTCGGTAGAGGACTTACGGGCGGCACCTATCACGGTGAATGGCAAGCGTACTATCGTGTACGATCGTGTTAAGCAATTAAATCAGGAAATCCATGCTCTTTCAGGCGTATTTTTCGGGTCAAAACTCATTAGCGTTCGCCACACAGGTGGTAGGATTCCATCTGGTACAGTGCGGCTTACTTCCTTGCCAAATCCCATAAAAGTGTTGGATTCGGGAGATGAGCCGATACTGGTTTCATTGCTGGAAAATGAAGGTAATCGTTTTCTTGTTATTGTTAATAAGAATCACCTAAAAAGTATCCGACTTACCATTTTTACAGATGATACAGTTCAAAAAGTTCTGAAAGATGGGACTCTGGTGGCAGCCTCAGCATATGATAACGCACTTGAACTGGATGCAGGCGATGTGGCAATTTATATGTTTCCAACAAAATATTGAAACAAGAAACTCTGAAATATTTAGTATTGAAGTTGAGTTATCTTCTATTTTTGACGTTTGTCAAGATGAACATTACTCAACTTCTTTATTATTGCCTTTCAAAATACCCTTCTTCGCATTAAGGGGCGAAACAACCTTTTGACCGGTTTTTGCTTCCAGTTCCAAACGAGCATTCCGGGCTATATCTCCACCTTGCTTTGCAATTTGGGCATGTTCATCCATTGTCTCCGGGTTGCCGGCCTCAGAAATTTGTTTGGTGGAAAGTTCTGCCAGCATATTTAGCACCAATTCAGCATTGGTCATATTGTCACGCAGGTTTTCCTTTTTTAATCCTTTGTATTGCTTGTATTCCTTAGCTGTTTTATCCGCCCAGGTCTTGTAGATAATATCCGTTAGTGAGGCGAAATGTAAACCTTCTTCCAATCCGCGGGATTTCCATTCATCCGTCAGGTCTTTGCGAATTTCAATGCTTTTCAGGCGCTGATTTATCCAGTTATCGGAATATCCAAGACGTTTATAATCCATCAAGGCTTGTTCTATCGACAATTCAGGATCCTGCATTTGGTCCAATCGTTCTTTGGCAACCTGAGCTATCCACAGCTTGAAAGGCTCTGCTTTTGGTGAGGGAATTGTTTGAATCAGGCGGAAAAGCTGGTTGGTATTAGCAACATCTGTAATTCTCATTTTGCCATCCGGAGCTTTCATTTTCAACTGTCCGATTTTTTCGGACAGTTCACTTCCTTCTTTTAGTAACTTTAATTTCAAGTCGTTCCAGTATTTCCGGGGGCGATCA
>JANJXE010000437.1 GCA_024709185.1 Paludibacter sp. | reverse complement strand
CTATATCCACCTGATTGAAAAAGTACTTGCCGAAGGGAAGCAGGTATTGTACCTGGTGCCAGAAATTGCGCTTACCACGCAGCTTACTTCCCGCCTTAGGAAAGTGTTTGGTGAGAAACTTGGAGTGTATCATTCGCGATTTTCCGACAACGAAAGGGTTGAAATATGGAACAATGTATTGCACAACAAAGGCTACGATGTGATTATTGGCGTGCGTTCCTCGGTGTTTCTTCCGTTCCGTCAGCTGGGATTGGTCATTGTGGATGAAGAACACGAACCCGGCTACAAACAACAGGATCCGGCTCCCCGCTACCACGCCCGCAATGCAGCCATTGTGCTGGCATCGATGCATGGTGCCAAAACCCTGCTCGGGACGGCCACTCCGGCCATTGAGAGTTATTTCAATGCACTTACGGGGAAATACGGATTAGTAGAATTGAAGGAGCGTCACGAGGACATTCAGCTTCCCGAAATCGAAGTGGTGGATATGAAGGAAGCCTACCGCAAGAAGCAACGCGAAGGTCATTTCTCGGATATCCTGCTCGATGAAATCCGTAAAACATTGATTTTAAAGGAGCAGGTGATCCTGTTTCAAAACAGGCGTGGCTATGCTCCTTACATGGAATGCAAGGGTTGTGCTTACGTGCCAAAATGTAAAAATTGCGATGTAAGTCTTACGCACCATGCTGCGTTCAATAATCTGAGTTGTCATTACTGCGGTTTCACAGAGCCTGTTCCACAGAAATGCCCCGTTTGTCAGTCACCCAAACTCGATTCGCGGGGTATAGGCACTGAACGTATTGAGGATGAAATTCGCCAGTTTTTTCCGGAAGCGAGGGTGCAACGCATGGATCTCGACACCACCCGCTCGAAAAAAGCCTATCAGCGAATCATTGATGAGGTAGAGGAAGGCAAGGTGGATATACTTATCGGTACCCAAATGGTGACCAAGGGCCTCGATTTCGACAAGGTAAGTCTGGTAGGTATTCTGAATGCCGATAACATGCTTAACTTCCCCGATTTCAGAGCTCACGAGCGCGCTTTTCAGATGATAGCCCAGGTGAGCGGTAGGGCGGGAAGAAAGCACCGTCGCGGTAAGGTGATTGTGCAAACCCACAGTCCCGACCATCCGGTGATTCAACAGGTGTTGCGACACGATTACATGGCCATGTTTAATACGCAGTGTGCAGAAAGACAGCAGTTTAAGTATCCGCCTTTTTACAGAATGATCCAAATTACGCTCAAGCACAAGGATGCGGGCGTGGTGAACCGCTGTGCCTCCCTGATGAGTACCGAACTACGCAAGCAATTCGGGCAGCGCGTCGCCGGACCCGTTGTGCCAGCTGTTTCGCGCATTCAGAACCTTTACCTCCGGCTTATCATTTTAAAGATTGAGTCCGGATTTTCAGCCGCCCGTGTCCGTGAGATTCTGGCAGTTATTATTCAGTACATGGGTTCGTTTCCCGAGTTTAAAAGTGTAAAAGTAGTGCCCGATGTGGATCCGGAATAAGAAATATAGGTTTGTCGCTCAAACCGATTCTACCAATCGGTTGATGAAATCCCTCCTCCGCGACCAGCACCTCCCCGAAGGGTTTGTGGTGCGCTCCGGCTACCAGCTCGAAGGGCGCGGACAAGGCAGTAACCGCTGGGAGTCGCAAAAGGGACGCAACCTGCTGTTTAGCATGCTGCTACGCCCCGTGCATGTTGCGGTCGAAGAGCAGTTTATCCTCTCTCAGATGGTGGCGCTGGCCATTTACCAAAGTCTTCAGGAACTATTGCCCGAAGAAGCGACGGCCTTCAGCCTGAAATGGCCAAACGATATCTATTGGAAAAACCAAAAGCTGGGCGGAATCCTCATCGAAAACAGCCTGCGTGGCGGAAAAATTACTGAATGCATCATTGGCATCGGGCTGAACATCAACCAAACGACTTTTTATTCCGATGCTCCCAATCCTGTTTCGCTACGCCAAATTTCCGGCCGTCGGCACCGACTGATGGACGTGCTGCAAACCATTCTTCATCCTCTTTTTGAAATATACTCTCAAGCTGATTACGCTGCAATTCGTAGCGACTATGCGCAGGCACTGTACCGCCGCGAAGGCTATCACAGCTATTTTGCACCTGAGAAAGGGCAGTTCGAAGCCTGCATCCTGAGAGTGGAAGAAGACGGGCGGTTGGTACTGAAAGAAAAAACCGGACAGGAATCCGGTTATTATTTTAAGGAAGTGGAGTTTGTGCTGCCGGTTTAACGGCATTTTTGAACCTGCAAAAGACGCTTTTTGATACCTTTCACCAGTTTTGCGTAAGGAAAGCGAAATGTACTGCCGGTTTATTTTATCTCCTCATAATCAACATATTCTCCTTCTTTGTCGGAGATTATTTTCCCACGCCGATCATTTCCCTGTTCCGCTCCGGCATCCTCCGGCCTGCGATTTCCAAAGGCATCTGAAAACACATCCCCGCCAGAGCGGTGACCAAAAAAGCCCTGTCCTGCCTTCCGCGGACCCCGAAAAAGCATCCTCAGAAAACCAAAAACCCCGAAAACCACCGTTACTAAAATTACCAGCCCAATCAGCAGCAGAAAAAATAAAAAATGAAACATGATGAAATGTTATAGGTTCAGCTGCAAAGGTACGATATTTTGGTTACAATCTGAATTTCCGGGTTAAAAGTCTGTGCCATACAAAATGTTCATGTAGCGATGGAAAAGAAAATCGGGCTGCATTGTGTTCAACAGACAGTTGAAATAAATAATTACCGTGCAGTTTTTTTCGATGCTGTGGTACATGGAAGAGGTAAATCCTAGTATTGCTCCATTATGACCGTAAAAAGTACCCCGCTTAAGTAAACAAGTGCCATAGCCGATGGTGGGAGATATCATGTGTATGTCGGAGATTCTTTTTTCCTGCACAACTGTGGGAAGAAGGCCTCCGCCTACCAGTTTTTCAACATAGTATTGCAATTCCCGGGGAGTTGAATAAGCCGCTCCGGCTGCCCAAACCCACGAAAGATCAACAAAGTTCGTCATGTCAGCATCTTCTTCACTGTATTCCCCATAATAATATCCCTTTCCATGTTCTCCCGGTAGCGCTCTTCCGGAAGTTATAAAACCAGTGTTGCGTAGCTTTAGTGGATTGATAATCCGTGCTTCAATTTCCTCTTCCAGGGTATTACCTGTTAGTTGTTCAATGATCATTCCCAGAATAACAGTATTGGTGTTGGAATATTGCCAGCCTTTACCTGGACTAAACGAAAAGTCGTGCGAAAAACCTATATTGACTAACTCCTGTGGTGTCCACACCCGGGCAGGATTTTCAAAAACATCATACTGCATAGCTTCATCGTCGGTATAATTGAAAATACCGCTGGTCATATTACACAACATGGTAATAGTTATACTGTCGGCCTTCGGAAACTGTGGATAAAATTTTGAAAGTTTATCTTCCATCGCCAGTTTACCTTCTCCTACCAGTTGCAGCAACACGGTGCCGGTAAAGGTTTTGGTGTTGCTGGCAATTCTAAAGGTATAACTACTGTCCATCGGCAACTTGTTCTCGATGTCACTGTAACCCGCTGTGTACATCCAGTTGATTCCTCGTTTGTGATCCACTACCAGAGCAACCACGCCCGGCACTTCCGTGTTTTGAATCACCGAATCGGTAACCGCTTTCATCAAATCTATCAACGGCTGATTGGGGTCAGGGGTTTCTTCTTTTTCGCAGGAAATAACTAAAAAAACTGCAACTAAAAAGAGAACAAATCGGATTACAGGTGGTGTTTTCATGATGTGTAGGTGTTAAATGTAGTTCTGCTTCAAAAATAGTTAAATTATCCCAATTCAAAGCTGGTTACCCCAAATATTTTATTCATGTCGATAATTGGCTGTGATTGGGTGTACATGCGTGCCGTTTCGAAAACCTTGTGCATACCCCGGCTATTGGCAAGTTCCATTGCTGCCTTGTTAAGCTGAGGAACATCCAGATAGACTGTTTCACCGGCTCCAGCCGATTGGCAAATAGCATCGTAAAGATCAGCCGCTATGGTGGGAGTATCAGCAAACAGGGGCCCTATTTTGTACCCAAACCGACATCTCCGTATTACCCCATAACCCGTTACCTGGTTCTCGTGTGTCGCTATCCTGACCCGGCAATCGGGTTGATGTAGCCAGTGCCTCAGATAAAGGCGTCTTGGTGCCGGAAAAAGTGCTGCATCATAGTTTGAAACAGCGTCGAATGAATAATCAGCGAGGGATTCTATTCCGGGATATGATTCAGTAGATGCCTGGACTGTAGCCTCGAAACGGATATTGTTGTAAGCAAGTGTAAACCCCGACTTTCGATAATTTTCCTGTTGCTCAACGACGCCATCCAGTCCGATATTTCGGGTGCCTAAATAATCCAAAGCTGCATTCCAAAGTTTCAACCCATAACCCAGGCCCCGGTATTCCGGTTTCACAATATAGAAACCTAAGAAACCAAATGTTGCATCATAGGCAACAGCAGAGATGCAGGCAATCGGTTGGTTGTCGAGTAAGCCTACAAGAAAGCCCTGTGGGTCGGCTGAGTAAAACGAAGAAGCATCATTCAGTCCGGGATTCCATCCTTCCCGGGCTGCCCAATCAATAGCGATGCTACCAACTTCCTCTTCCGTCATGGTGCGGATAGTGAAATTTTTGTTCATACTTTTAATAGTTTTCACCATAGAGGATATTCATATAACTATAGAAAAGCATGTCAGGCCTGATATCTTCCAACTGACAATTGAAATAAATGATTACTGTACAATTTTTTTCTTTGCTGTGGTACATGGTGGAAGTAAAGCCGGGTATTGAGCCATCGTGTCCATAAAAGGATCCCCGTTGTAGAAGGCACAATCCATACCCGAGTTTGGGTGCTAGTAACTTTATGTCGCTGATTCGTTGGGTCTGAAGAGATGTGGTAATAAAGCCCCCTTCCACCATCGTTTCGACATATTTTTGTAATTCCCGCGGAGTTGAATAGGCTGAGCCTGCAGCCCATGCCACTGAAACATCTATGTAGTTAGTCAAGTCTTCATTTTCAACATATTTCCCGCCATAATAGCCCCTGCCGTGTTTGCCTGGCAGATCTGTTCCTGAGGTCATAAGACCGGTATTTTGAAGCTTCAGGGGATTGACAATTCGTGTTTCAATTTCTTCTTCCAATGTATTACCTGTTAATTTCTCAATGAGCATTCCAAGGATGATGGTATTGGTGTTGGAATATTGCCAGCTTTTACCCGGACTGAAGTAAAAATTGTTTGAAAATCCTGCATTGACTAACTCCTGAGGTGTCCACACCCGGGTTGGGTTGGCATCCGTTGTGTTCAGCCAGGTTTCATCATCTGTATAATTAAAAACACCGCTGGTCATATTGCATAACATGGCAATAGTTATGCTGTCGGCTTTTGGATAAAGTGGATAGTACTTCGATAATTTATCTTCCAGTACCAGTTTTCCTTCATCTACCAGTTGAAGAAGCACGGTACCGGTAAAGGTTTTTGTGTTACTGCCTATTCTGAAAGTATAACTACTGTCCATCGGCAACTTATTGGCAATGTCGCTGTAGCCTGCTGTGTACATCCAGTTGATACCTCGTTTGTGATCCACTACCAGGGCAACCACGCCCGGCACTTCCGTGTTTTGAATCACCGAATCAGTTGCCGCTTTCATCAGGTCAATCAGTGGCTGATTGGGGTCGGAGGTTTCTTCTTTTTCGCAGGAAATAAATGAAAATACTGCAACTAATAAGAGAACAAATCGGATTACTGGTGTTGTTTTCATGATGTCTAGGAATTAAATTTGGTTCTGCTTTCAAAAGTAACAAAATTATCCTGATTCAAAGCTGGTAACCCTGAATATTTTATTCGTGTCAATAACAGGCTGCGATTGGGTATATATTCGTGTCGTTTCGAATACCTTGCGCATACCCCGGTGGTTTTACACCTTATAAACCTAAGAAACCAAATATTGCATCATAGTCAACAGCCTGTATGCAGGCAATCGTTTGGTTGTCGAGCAGACCAACCAGAAATCCATTTGGGTCGGCTGCATGGAACGAGGAGGCATCGTTCAGACCAGGATGCCAACTTTCCAGGGAAGCTCATTTAAAAGCGAAAAGTGTTTTCAAAACAGAAATAGTGAGGTTAATGCTTCGTAAAGTTCCCGATTTTCAACTCAATAATAATGTTTTGTAGTCGATAATAATACATTTCATGTGGCAAACTTTCAATTTAATCTTATTCGATGGACGGACCAGCTGCAAATGTAAAAACAACTTCTCCCTGTGATTTCACCAATTGAAATCTGCAACCGTCCGTTTTTTTTAATTCTATATTTTTAGTATCGGTGGCAAGAGTGGGATATAACTGAATGCCTGAATTTTCATTCACCGGATTTGTATGAGTAATCACAAGCTGCGTTCCTTCGACTTGATCTTGTAATCGGTTGGTGTTACCCCAAATTTCTGTTTAAAGCAAGCGCTGAAATATTTGGGATCTGAGAAACCGACCATATAACAAACGTCGGCGACTGATACTGAGTTGTCGGCAATGATTTGAGCAGCCCGTTTCAACCTGAAATCCTGCAATAGTTCTTTACCTGACAGACCCGTGAGCGATTTAATTTTGTTGTAAAATTTTGCATGGCTCATGGCCATTGCTTTTTCCAGACTATCGACCGAAAATTCGGAATTTGGAATTCCCTTTTCAACTTCTGACAAGAGTTCTTTCAAAAATTTCTCATCCGTAGAAGTAACTGTAATTTTTGAAGGTTCTACCTGAATATTGTTTCTGTAAAGTTGACGTAACTGATCCCTGTTTTTTATTAAACTTTTTATTTTAATCAACAAATAATCAGCATCAAATGGTTTTGAAATATAATCATCAGCTCCTGTTTCTAATCCTTTGTACTTAATCTCATTGTCGGTTCGTGCTGTAAGCAGGATAACCGGAATGTGACTTGTTTCAAATGTTGATTTAATTTTTTCACAAAATTCAATCCCATCCATGATTGGCATAACAAGGTCGCTGATAATCAAATCAGGCATTTTCTTTTTTGCCAGTTCAAATCCATTTGCACCATGTTCAGCTTCCAGTATGAGATAATACTCCGAAAGGCAGCTTTTAATGTATTCCCGCATATCCTGATTATCTTCCACAATCAGCAATGTGTGCTTTTTAAGTGAATTTTGCGCTTTTTCGGTTACATCATTTTGTGTTTTTTCAATCAAGGATTCCTCTTTCGTTGGATCTTCTGGAAGTACGATTTCCAATTGACAGCTAGCTGAGAGGTTTACTGTTTCGGCCTGAACAGGAAGATAAAGAGTGAATATCGAACCATTGCCAGGCGTGCTTGCTACATTGATTTCACCATTCATCACTTCAATCAAATCTTTACAATGTGATAAACCTATACCGTAGCTACTGTCAGATGTGCTTTGCGAATCATTGTAAAAGCGATCGAAAATATGTTCAATTTTATCTTTTGCAATTCCACATCCTGTATCTTTCACCCAGATTCTAACATGTTGTTTTTGAAGTATTCCCATTTCACATGTGTCGACGCCAATCTCGATGTAACCGTGCCGGGTAAATTTCACAGCATTCGAAAGTAAATTGAAAATTACTTTCGCTGTTTTTTCAGTATCAATTGATGCTGTGACACTTGTCTGTCTGAAATCGTAAATCAGTTCAAGGCCTTTCTCATTTATAATAAAATCAAAGTGATCGCTTTCGTTTTTAACAAATTCATTTAATTCTACTTCGCGAAAATTGGCGACTAATTTACCTACTTCCGCTTTCCGGAAGTCCAATAATTGTTCGATTAGATATTTCAGCTTGCTGGCATTTTTATAAACCATATTCAGCTGTTTTCTGAGTGGTTCAGAATAATCGGTCGTTTTAAGTACCTTTTCAAGTGGACCTGTTATAAGCGTAAGCGGTGTTCGTAAATCATGTGAAATATTGACAAAAAAACGAGTTCTTATTTTGTCGAGTTCGTGGAGTCGTTGATTATGTTCGGCGTCCAGAATTATTTGTTTTTTGGTGGCAATTTTTATGACTGAGTAACGGGTAAAATAAAATATTATTGACAATGCCGCTATCAGATAAAACAAAAATGCAAACCAGGTAAGATAGAAAGGTGTTGCTATACTTATATGAATCGTTTTCTCAGAATCGCTCCATTCATCTTCTTCATTGGTCGCTTTTATCCTCAGGATATATCTCCCGTGAGGTAAATTTGTATAAGTAGCAGTGTGATGACCCCTCTCGGTCACATTCCAGTTTTTGTCGAAGCCCTCAAGAAGATATGCATATTTAATTTTTGCCGCTGATTGAAAGTTCATCGATGAAAATTCAAAACGGAAATTATTTTCTTTCGGTTTGAGGTGAATTTTCTCGGTCATAAATATGGGCTTATCCAGCAATACACGACCCATTATCTCTGTATGAGGATTGATTTTGTCATTAAAGAGATAGAAATCGGTGATAGTTACCTCTGGATTCAGATTACGGGTCACGATTTGCTCCGGAAAGAAAGAATTCACACCGTTAATACCACCGAAAAAAAGTTCGCCATTTTCAGCCCTGTAAGAGGTGTGTTCAGAGAATTCGTTACTTTGCAATCCATCGGTCTGACTGTATGATACCATTCGGTTGTTAAGAAGATTAAATTGAGTCAATCCCGAGTTACTTCCTATCCACAGGGTATTCTTTTTATCATACTGAATACTCTGTATCATATTATTAGGAAGTCCGTCGGATGTATAGAAAGTTTTAAACTGAAGTTTCCCATTTTCAAGTATGCAGCGAATAAGGCCCATGTGGGAGCCAAGCCAGAAAGAATGCTCGTCGGTTTGAGTTATACTTCGGATGTAATTACTACTGATATTATGCTGTCCTTTTTTATACCAGGTGCATTTAACAGGAATAAATTGTGCATTCAGACTGACAACATTCAGTCCTCCACCTTCGGTACCTACCCATAATTCGTTCCTGATTTTATCGTGATGCAACACCCTGCAATTATCGTATGATAATTTGATGCCGGATGAATAACTATCATATCGATCGAGACCTGTTATACGTTTTTTGTTAAATTCTATGCGGTAAAGTCCAAGTATTCCTCCTACAAAGATTACATTTTCGGATACCTTTCTACTAAAAAAGCATGCCCTGTTAATCTCATTCACAGGAGTAGTTTTTCCATCATGTTGCACCAGAAACGCCCCTATGGAGGAACACACAAACATTGTATTGTTATCGAACCAATCAATGTGGAAGATAATTTGAGAATTGAAGCCAATTTTGCGATAAACTCCACTGGTACGATTCAATATAAAAAGGCCGTTGTTGTGGGTTCCTATCCACAAATTGTTATTTTTATCAAGGAATACGGACCGAATAAAATTGTTACGGTCTGTTTTTTCGTTTGTAAGTGGTGGAATCAGATAATGATTGAATTTTCGTTGTTTCAAATGCAAATAATTGACTCCACTACCTATAGTGCCAATCCACAATTGATTATCGGAAGATGCATAAAGGGAATAAATCAAATTAGAGTTTATACTTTTTAAATCGAAGATATCATTTTTAAAATATTCAATAATGGGTTTACGCTGAAGAGTTTGTTCTGCACGTATACGCATAAGTCCATGATCAGTTGTTCCTAACCACAGATTTCCTGTGGTGTCGACCACCATTGAAGATATACGATTTGATGATAAAGGATGATTGCCTTTATTAAAATGTGACAGTTCTGCTCTATCAATATTTAGTCGGTACAATCCGTATTCAGGGATGTTGATGTT
>JANJXE010000410.1 GCA_024709185.1 Paludibacter sp. | reverse complement strand
ATGGCTATCGGTGCGCACCATAAATCCGGGAATTTTATCGTTGTACCACTCTGAAACTGCAAAATGCGTTTCATTTTTGTTGTAGCTATCTTCAATAAATGGTCGCAAAGACTTACCATCTACCTTTGCTTCAGGAAGATTAAAATAATCGTCGATGGTAGGCCGCACATCAATCAGGCCCACAGGCACATGAATGCGTTTACCTGCCGGAATTTTTGCCGGATATCGGATAATAAGCGGTACCCGGGCCGATTCATCGTAAAAATTATTTTTTGAATGCATACCGTGAGAACCGAGCATTTCGCCATGGTCGCCACAAAAAATAATCATGGTTTTATCGGTCAGGCCTTCAGCATCGAGTTTAGCAAGTATCTGCCCTAAACGGTCATCAATCTCCTTTACCATTTCGTAGTATCTGGCTATCATGATGCCTATTGTGGCAGGGTTTTGGTAAGCTCCCATTTTAGCAATACTGTACGCATAATACGGCGATTGCAGCTCGCTGCTACGATAATATGGCGATGCCGGACTATTTACAAAATAATTGGCCGGCAAAGGCATTGTCGAAGCATTGAGCGAACCGTAATACGGATCCGAAACTACAAAGGGAGGATGGGGCGGTCCGAACGAACAATGAATACTGAACCGCTTCGACTTGTTTCGTTCGATGGCCTCAATAGTATGTTCTGCATCCATGGCACTTTCGGTATGAGCCGCGTCAATCAGCATTCGGCCGAAGTTTTGATAGTCTACTGTAGATGTAAGCGTGGGGTCAATCACCCGTGCATCCAGGGCATCGGGCATGTAGTTCAATCCACCCGGAGCGCCCGATAACGCACCCGGCAGTGTGGGAGCCGTACTTATTTTTAATCCGGCTTTCCACCAGTTCATGTAATAATTCTTCAATCCTATCCCCAGTACCGGATGACTTGTCATTCCCGCACAGGTAATTGGTCGGTTGGCATATACATAGGCTTTCCGCTCCGGACTGTGCCATTTTCCATAATATTCACAGGAATAACCAGTTTCGGCGAGTACTTCGTCGTAGGTTTTAGTGGAAAATATCGGTTCATTACCTGTTAGCAGCGAGTTGGATACATTCTGATAAGCATAACTGTTTCCCCAGACGCCGGTATTACATAAACTATTCCCCGTAAGCATGCTGGCCCGGGAAGGAACACTCACCGGACTTTGTGCATAAGCCCGTGTAAAGAGGACACCTTCGGCTGCCAACCGATCCATATTCGGGGTTGAGATCAACTTGTTGCCCATACAACTCAATGCATCAAAACGTAATTGATCAGAAATTATATATATTAAATTCGGGGATTCGGCTGAAGCTTTTTCAACAAAGTTACGGGCATTAGCACTCAGAACTGTAAGTCCTGAAAGCAGCAGCGGAAAGGTAAGTTGGTAGGTCTGTAACATGGTAGCAGCAGGTATTGAACTTAATTTCGTGTTGGAAGTTCCGGTAACAAAGGTATATCTTTTCTTAGCATTTTGGCACCCAGTCCCGATAACCATAAATAGTGATCGGAAGGAAGTCCCTCGTTTCCAACAAAAACACTCTCGCCCACCGGAGGATTATTTTCAATTTTGAAAAGAGCAGTTCCTTCATCAATCTCATCAAACATAGCATAGTAAAGCATTTCACAACCCAACTCAATGGATTTGGAGATTTGAGCCCAAAAGAACCGGCCGCCATTTCGGGGATTCTGATTGCTCCTGGAGTCTGATTTCATATTGTGCCAGCTAAAACCAGGAAACAGCACAGGGACATAATCCAGACCATTTGCTTTACACCATTGCAAATCCTTAGCAATCAGCTCATGAAAGTTGGGGTAGGTTTCCTGAGTGAAACGGTTAACCAGCCAGGGTTGAACAATATCCGCCTTTTTAATCACTTCGTGCAATTGAGAATTTTTATCCGAATCGCTGCCTAACTCCCTCCAGCGTGTAGGCACACCCAGTAGGACAGAACATCCCCCGTATTCAGGATCTTCTTTGAAAAATCGAAGCAGCTTATCAAATTCAGGATAGCCGTACTTTCTACCATCACCAAACCCTACACCCCATATAGCAACGAGCGGTTTAGTACGGTGATACAGGTAATGGCTGTTTGGCCGACTGGTGAGCTTCATGCTATCCACCAGCGCTTTCCAGTCGGCAATCACCAGATCCGTTTCATATGGTCTCATTCCCGACAAATCGTACATCACACAAATAGAACGGTTGTTTACTTCAGCGGCATCCAGAGCGTTTCGAAGTACGGTATTGGTATGATTTCTACCTATTGGAGTCCGAATTGACGCTACGAAGCGCTGCATGAATACCCCATCAATGCCGTATTCACGCATCCATCTGAAGTGAAGGTCAGTAGTGCTTTTATCGTACGAGCTAAACGTGAAAGCCGGACTACCATCAGCAAAAACAAAGGGAGTTTTGTACTTCACTTTATACTCTGTCATATCCGGCCACATATCGATTGTACACATTCCCGGATAGAATTTCCCGTCTTTGGTATAGTGATTCCAACCACGCCCGGCCCCATCGTCGGGAGCATTAAACCAGCCCTGATAGCCCGCCATTGCGAGACCTTTGTACGTCATAAACCGGCTATCAGAAGCATGTCTGGAAGTTGCAAATGTAAACGCAATATTCGCCAGTAGAATTAAGAAAGTACTAAAAAGGTTGGAATGTGATTTCATCTGGTTGAAAAATATTTATTAAAGGTTGTTTTGACTACAAGGTACAATTTTAAAATTGGAATGTCAAAAGTAAGGTATTACACTTAAATATTACTTAATTTACGATTAACACATCAGGAAAAAATCACCACTTTTTTAGTAATCGCTGAATTGCCGGCAACTATCGTAACCAAATACACCGAACCATCCAGCTTTCGATATCTTTTCATTACTTTTGTGGTTTGGTTATTTCAGATAATCTACATTAACAAATAATACAATCTTTAACTCTCAATTAGCAACAATACAATGAAATCCATTCAAAAGTTATTCGTATTTAGTTTACTGTACCTTAGTTTTATAAGCCTTCGTGCAGCAGAACCTCAGGTGATTGTCACCACCAACAATGCCGACTGGTTATTTCAACTCAACGAAATAGTTATTTTTAAAATTTCTGTTTTACAGGATGGCCAACCCTTACAAGGGGTTAAGTTAACCTACGAAATTGGCCCGGAAAAAATGCCGGCTACATTAAAAGGAAGTGTCGACCACAAGGATACGCCCATTGAAATAGAAGGTGGTACTATGAAAACCGGAGGTTTTTTGCGTTGTACTGCTACTCTGAATCACGAAGGTAAACAGTACAAAGGCATGGCTACTGCTGCTTTTAGTCCGGAGACGATTCATCCCACCACTACATTGCCCGATGATTTTCTTGCTTTTTGGCAAAAAGCAATTGCCGATAATGCAAAAATACCGATGGATGCACGGGTAGAACCGATGACCAACCGTTCGACCGATAAAGTGAACGTATATCAGGTAAATTTACAAAACCACAAAACCGGAATGCGTGTTTATGGAGTAATGTGTGTCCCCAAAGCACCCGGGAAATATCCTGCTGTATTAAAAGTACCTGGTGCCGGTGTTCGTCCGTACAAAGGTGATGTAAAGCTTGCTGAAAAAGGAATTATTACTTTCGAAATCGGGATTCATGGTATTCCTGTTAACCTTGACTCTATGGTGTATGAAAATCTAAAAGCCGGTGCACTGCTTGGGTACAACTCCTTCAATCTGGATAACCGCGACGACTACTATTACAAGCGAGTGTATTTAGGATGTTTGCGTGCCAACGATTTTCTGTTTTCGCTACCCGAATTTGATGGCACTAATCTGATGGTAACCGGTGGTAGTCAGGGCGGTGCGCTGGCAATTACAACCGCAGCACTCGATAAACGTGTAAAAGCACTCACCTGTTTTTATCCGGCATTGTGCGATTTAACAGGTTATCTGAATGGCAGAGCCGGCGGTTGGCCACATATGTTTAGCCGTCCTGCAAATGCAACAAAGGAGAAAATTGCAACTTCTACCTACTACGATGTGGTTAATTTCGCACGTTTAGTTACTGTACCCGGATTTTATTCCTTTGGGTACAATGATGTAACTTGTCCACCTACTTCATTTTACGCTGCATTTAACAGTATTTCAGCACCTAAAACTTTTTTCATTGCTAAGGAAACCGGACATTTTACAACAGCTGAGCAACGTGCAAAACAGGAAGAATTTGTATTAAAATCGTTGAAGGTGATTAAATAGCAGGAATCAAAGCACGAAAATGCTATCTTTTTGAACAAAAGTGAACCCTGCTTCTGTACATTTACGTTACTTTTACGGTGTTAAACATAGATTCTTATTTCATGAAAATCCGTAATAAAAAGATTGGTCTGGTAAGTGCAGGTGCAGTATGCCTGGCTTCGGCAGCCGGCCTGGCACAGGCAGCAACTCCTGAAAAAGCCAACAACGCAGTTGATAAACCCAATGTGCTGTTTATTGCTGTCGACGATTTAAATACCTGGCTGAGTTGCCTGAACAGCTTTTCATCCACCAAAACCCCCAACATCGACAAACTGGCTTCGATGGGCGTGTTGTTTTCCAATGCACACTGTCAGGCGCCCCTCAGCGGACCTTCCCGGGCATCGGTAATGACGGGGCTGCGACCATCCACTACCGGAATTTACGGAATGATAGAAGATGATTTGATACGCTCGGACAATTCTGCAACCAACGATATTATTTTCCTGCCGGAATATTTCAGCAACCAAGGGTATCACACCATGGGAATTGGCAAACTCTTTCACACACATGCTCCAAAAGAAGTTCTGAAGGAATCGGGAGGCCGAGGAGGCGGTTTCGGTCCTTCGCCTGCCAAACGACTTGTGTGGGATGGCGTGGGAAGTGCCGACCCGAAACGCTATGGGCGCACCGCCACCGACTGGGGCGCTTTCCCCGAAGTCGATTCGCTAATGCCCGACCACCAGTCGGCCAGCTGGGCTATTGAACGACTGAACCGTAGTTACGACCAGCCTTTCTTTTTGGGAGTTGGTTTTGTAAGGCCTCATGTTCCCTGGTATGTTCCCCAAAAATGGTTCGACATGCATCCGCTCGATAGCATCGAAGTGGTACCGTACAAAGAAGATGATTTAAACGACGTTCCCACTGTGGCGCTTCAAATCAACGACTTACCCATGATGCCAACTACACAATGGGCTAAGGAAACCGGCGAATGGAAGAAAATTATTCAGGCCTACCTGGCGTGTGTAAGCTTTGTGGATTACGAAATCGGGCGTGTACTCGATGCCCTGGCAGCCAGCCAATATGCTGACAATACGGTGATTGTCCTATGGTCGGACCATGGATACCGCCTGGGTGAAAAAGGAACCTTTGCCAAGCATGCTTTGTGGGAAACGGCGACCAAAGCGCCCCTGCTGTTTGCAGCGCCACAACTACCAAAAGGTAAAATCGTTAACTCGCCAGCCGAAATGTTGTCGATCTACCCCACCCTGCTGGAGCTGTGTGGACTTCCTGCCTATAACAGAACCGAAGGAAAAAGTCTGGTTGCTACCATGAACAGCACTAATAATGATACAAAATCAGTAGCTATCACTACCTATGGAATGAACAATCACTCTGTGCGTACCGATCAATACCGTTACATACGCTACGAAGATGGCAGTGAAGAATTGTACAACCACGCTATCGACCCCAATGAATGGACTAATGAGGCAGGCAACAAAGCCTACAAAAAAGTTAAAGCGAGGCTTCTGCCTTTGTTACCACACATCAATGCAAACTGGAATACCCATTCAGCTTATACTTATCAACCTTATTTTGTAAACCAAAAAGAAAGGAACGGGAAAATTAAATGACAGTCTTTCACGACCACAAACAAAACATGAATTCGCAATTCTGCGATAGGATACACAAAATTGGGTAACTATCCGGGATCAATTCAACCAAACTTTTTGCGCCTTTATTCCATGTGCTGCCAATAAATACACTCCTTGCGGCAGGTAACTGATATCTATTGTGGTATTGGCCGAAAACTGCTTCACCTGCATACCTTGTAGATTGATAAGTCGCAAGGTACCGGTATATTCAGGAGAATCGACATGTAGGGTACTGTTACCCGAATCAACTTTCAGTTCCAACGGGTTTTGATCATTGTATAAGTCATCAACAGAAGTTGGAATGTTCAGTTTGCTTTCCAGGTTATTGCCGTATTTATTGTAATCTGCTTCTTTTATGGAAGGCGTTGAAACATGATTCAGGTAGATTAAACCGGTAGAAGTAAGATTGCCGCTGGCATCCAGAAAGCTACCATTACCGCCGTCGGGCTGAAAATAGGCATAGCGCTCCACATAGGGAGTTGATTCGAGCCAAGGAAGTGCTAATTGCAGAAAAGCATCCTGCACAGCCCGCGAACGGTTCTTATTCGCATTGAATTCAGTAATCCAAATCGGCATTTTATAATAATTATAGGCTGCTGTAACCCGGTTTTTAAATCGGTTGAAAATACTGTTGGCATCAGAAGCTGCTCCGCTCGAATATCCACCCCAATCGTACCAGTGCATGCCAATCACATCCATGCGGGTGCCAGCCGGAACCATTCGGGTGTTTACATTTTTCAGCCAGTTTTGTTCTTCGTTTTCCCGACAGGATGGGGAAACAATGCGCAAACCGGTTTTCATACTGTGTTTATGCCAGAGAGCAGCGGTATCGACCTTGCATAATGAACCATACTGACCCGATTGCCCTTCACAGTCGTCGGCTTCGTTGAAACTCATTACATGGGTGATTCTTCGTTTATTAATAACAGTATTGCGTTTGGTTGGTGTATCGAGACTCGTTTTGCCCCAACTCATTGCTGCATATTCATATCCTGTTGTTGAATTCCGTCCTAAGCCCCAATCATAGAACCACAATCCCTTCGGATTAATCTTATTGGCAAAATCTGTATCGGAGTTTTGTTTCCCGAAGCCTTTTTTGTTCACCCAATTCCAGGGCAATACCCGTATAAACGAAATGCGTCCGGCCATGGCTGCAGGTAAAGCATCCACTTCCAAATCCGACTCCGAGGCGATATACACCTTGCTCACCCCGGTGCCATCGCTTTCTACTGCCATGGTTACCATGTAGCCCTTCTTCAGACGAAAGGAAGTGATATTATTTTGCATATTTCCGGGAATTGCTGATCCTGAAAAGATGGTGTTTACCACGATATTGGCCGAAGAACCGGCTAAATTCGGGGAACTAAAAACCCGTAAGGGGGCAAGGGTTGCACTGTAAGCCGAAATGGCACATCCATAATAATACTGGGCTATCCGGGCATTGCTATAATCCACCAGTGCATTGCCGTTTAGTTTTACCTGTGGAAAGTGCGTTGTAACGGCCATTGCCGGATCCAACTTCGGAGCATAAATCCAGGCATCTTCCGAGGCAATATTCAGGACAGATGCCTGATTGAATGGAGCTGTGCCTAAAAGGTAGAGTTGAGCTGCTCCGTTTAATGAAGTACTTGCATTGTTTACAAAATCGGTTGAAACTACTGAGCCATCAATGGTCAGCGTGTTTGAAAGGTTTCCCATGTCGATTCCTTTACCGGCAGCCATCTTCAGGGTTGAATTCCGGATAGTCAGATTGCCGGTTCCCATCAGGATATCGCTGCTAATACCGGACGAACCCCCTACAACAGCCGAAGCATTTTCGATAATCAGGTGCTTGTTGATAGCCACACCCGGATCAACCGTTCCGGCTGAAGGGACAGATGAAGTTTCTATTTCTGTCCAGTTGTTTTCATTGAAAAATGATGCATCAATGGCTCCGGTCCAGCGAAGGGTTTGAGCCATCGAAAATCCAGTTACAATTACCAGAACAAGTAAAGATAGAAGTCGTTGGACTTGCATAAATCATAAAGTTTAAATTTTGAAAATCACATTAAGTTCAGCAAAGGTCGATACAAATTACCTTTTTTGAGTTAGGCACCATTTTTTCAGTAAAAAAAACTTGAACACACCTATAAATTAAATGGGAACAAACTACACTACTTCAATTCAATTTCTGGAACATCCGGAGTATAATACCCTTTTGTTAGTTCCAGAAAGCGGGATTTCAATCTTTCCAGAACTTCCGGGTATTCCTTTGCAACATTTAT
>JANJXE010000404.1 GCA_024709185.1 Paludibacter sp. | reverse complement strand
GATCGTTGATGATACCATCGTTTACAAGATCCCTGAACTTAAGGTCACCGGGTCTTGGTGCTTCTGCCTGTGATGCAAAACCTGATTTAAGCTGATACTGTCGTTGTCCGTGGGAGATATTCGGATCGCTGTTGTTTTGCCATGTAAAATCATCGACCTGAAAAATGCGATCTACCTGATACCCAAAATAGGAACCATAAGGTTGACCTACTTTTGTGATTATCATATTGTAGCCACTGAAGAAGCTGCTGCTTACCGAATTAAAAACATAATCCTGTGAGGTATTATTCAACTTCAGCAATTTATTTTCAACACCTGATATATTGGCTCCAATGGAGAATCTGAATTTCTTGCCAATTTTTTCATTGTAGGTTGCACTCACCTCCCATCCTTCGTTACTCATCTCCCCGATGTTTTGAAAAGGAAGCACATCGGCTCCCACAAGATGAGTTACCTGTACTCTTGCCAAAATATCGGTTGTATTTTTGAAGAAGTAATCGACTGAAGTATTCAGTTTATTGAAGAACGTTAAATCCAGACCAAAGTTTAATTGAGATGTTTTTTCCCAGGTCGTGTTTTTATCTGCAAATGATTGTAATCGTATTGCATTATAAATCTGACCTTCAAAACTATAGTTCTGATCACTTTTCAACTGAATGTAGCCGGCATAATTCGTATAAATATTCTCATTTCCCAGCAATCCATAGGAAGTACGAAATTTAAAGTTTGACACAGCCTTCTTCACTGGCTCAAAGAATTCCTCTTCACTGATACGCCATGCAGCCGAAGCAGAGGGGAAAAATCCCCAGCGATTGCCCTGTAAGAACCTGGATGATCCATCATAGCGTAAGTTTGCCTCCATTAAATAACGATCTTTTAAATTATAATTTACACGGCCAAAATACGAAAGCGCACGACGTTCTGTGATAGTTCCTGTCGGATTTTGAGGTGTTTCTCCAAAATCAAGAATAGGCACATTGGTTACAAATCCGTTAACTGTAGTATTGATGGCAGTACTGCTTTGATCCTCCAACGAGAAACCCAGAAGCAAATTCAGCTTATTTTCCTTGTTGAAGTCCTTGTTCCACTTCATAATGGTCTGTAAATTCTGAAAATAGGTTTCCGAACGCTGCTCGGTAAGCTGAGCGCGGTTGGAAGCAATTACGCCACCTCCTTCATCGAGATTCACATCACTTTGCATCAGTGTCACAGGGATAAACCGGGAAACACCGGTAGACATAAAATAAAATCCGTACCTGGCCTCAAAACTTAAGCCTTTAAATGGTTCATAGGTAAGTACATAGTTGTTGTTAATACGATTTCGGAGGGTATTTTTTCCTCCTCCACGGTTTTTATAGCCAATATAGCTTGCGTAGCCATTATACACAACGCCATCCGGAGTCATTTTACTGATATAGCTATGCAGGTTGTTTGGGTCAGAATTTTCATCCACATAGGGGGCAAACGGACGGGCACTGTTAACGGTATTCATAACTGTTCGGCTATCACTTGTATTATCTTCAACAGTTTCGCGGTAGCCTGATAAGTGAATGTCGAGTTTAATTTTTTTATCATTACTGGTAGCTCCGATATTCGACCTGTAGTTGAAACGGTTAAATCCTGTTCCATATAACATCCCCTGTTGATCAAGAATATTGAAGGAAGTGTTCGTTGTAAGATTTCCGGAACTCAACATCAGATTGAGATTGTATTTGCTCATGGGCGCTGTTTTGAAATACACATCGTACCAGTTAATCGATACTTTTTCTCCCTTTTCGAATTGTCGGATATTTTCCTCAATATTGTAGGCAGGAGCGATGCCATTGTTAATATTCGCCTCGTTCCATAATTTCATATAATCGATAGCTCCAATCGTTTGAGGGATGCGGGTAGGCTGTTGCATAGAACCCATGTACGAGAAATCCACCTGAAAAGTTTCACCCTTTCCGCGCTTGGTTGTTATCAGAATAACTCCCGATGCAGCTTTGTTTCCATAGATGGCTGCTGAGGAAGCATCTTTCATAACCGTCATACTTTCAATATCCTGAGGATCAACATCGTTTATATCACCTTCCATTCCATCGATTATGACCAGTGGAACGTTGTTGTTCTCCATCGATGAGATACCACGGATCCGAATCTGAGCCTGGTCTTCGCCTGCCTGACCCGACTGTTGAATCACCATTACACCAGCCACCTGACCCTGAAGCGCCATACTGGCATTGGTCAACGCACGACCTTCCAGGCTTTTTACGTTTACATTTTCAATGGCACCGGTCAGGTTTTCCTTTCGCTGAGTGCCATACCCTACAGCAACCACTTCCTGCAGCATTACCACATCGCTTTCGAGCACAACCCTGAAATTGACTTTGTTTCCAACTAATAGTCTCACGGTTTTATAGCCTACGTACGACACCCTTAATTCCTTTGTACCTGCAGGAATGGTCATGGTAAAATTACCCTTCAGGTCTGTTATGGTTCCTTTTCCGTCGGCCACCACCGAAACACCGATCAGGGGTTCATTGGTCTCGTCTACAACCTGACCTGTGACGGTGATCGTTTTTTGAGCCGCAAGGTATCCTGAGAAAAACAGCATCAGGAGGCAAATTGGCACTGATTTAAATCGCATTTTGTTCATATTAGTAGAATAAGGTGTTTATTTTCTATTTTTTGATAATTTTCATCCGGACAAGCTGATTATCAACACTTCGAATCACTACCATATAAATACCGGTAGCTAAGGTGGAAGCATTGACCAAGTGTTGATTGTGAACATGAAGGAGTTGATTTCCGGTTAAATCAAAAACAGCAATTTCTGCAGGTGTAGTATTTCCTTTCACTTCAAAAAAAGTATTGATGATAGTGGGGAAGATACTATAAGCACTGTTATCAGGAAGTACATTCGTTGCTGTTTTCAGAAGTTCGGAAACTGCAAAATAAGGACGACTTGCTTCATTCGGGCTTTCCTTTGTAGCCACAAAGACGGATGCAACATCCTCACCTTTCAGAAACTCAACTTTCAGATTTAAAGTCCCCGAAAAGCCTTGCTTCACCAAGCTGGTAATATCAAAATTTATCCATCCGGGAACGGTTGTCTGGTACGAAACGGCGATTGTATCCAATACCTTAGGTGCAGTTATGGCCGGCTGATTGTTCCAGGTAAGAGTTGATTCGATCCAGTTATCCGAAAATTTAGTGGCAATAATCTGTTTTGTCAGATAAGGAGCATCGAGGCGCGATGTTGAATTGACCCAAAGGTTTATCAATGCGCGCTGGTTCGGCTGAAGCGTTACAACAGGTATCTCAAATGTATAAAACAAATCCCTCCGGAAGGTGGCGCTGCCTTTTAATTCAATTTGTGCATCAGCACCATAATTCCTGGTAGCCGACGATTTGTAGGTTTGTGCATCCTGAGTGGGAGTCAATTTTTGCAAGGGTTCGAAAGCGTCTACTACCACTACTTTTGCATCACCCGATACACTACCTTCCGTCCCATCAGCATCCTTTATGGCTATTAATTTGTAATATGTGGTAATCTGAGGATTCACTTGTAACAGGTACACACTATCCTGTATTCCTTTGAGCTCGTTCACAACACCATTTGCTGAATACGTAATATCGTAGGGTGGCAGTCCGTCCAGGTGAACAGGTAAAACCGCTGTTTGTGTTTTTTTGATGCTGTTCCAACCACTTATATTGGCTGAAGGTTTTTGCCGTTCGTAGGTATAAACATCCGATGTTGTTTCGCCTATGACAACTTTATATTCAATTGAAGATGCGGTATTAATATCCACCGAAAATTCAAATGGATACGAATTATCAATAAGTTCCTGCCAACTTCCCTTATTAACTGAATATTGTAATTTAACTGAAGAATGTGTTCCCTTGGCACTGGTTGAAAATACAAAAAGGCGAATCAGTGAATCTGAAGGATTTAAAAGAATAGAGCGGGAAGCTCCAACAGGTATAGAAGGTTCATAATATTTGTTCCACCGGTTTCTGAGGGTATTTGTCAGCAGTTTTTGCTGAAATTTGGTTTTTATCGTCACACCTTCAATGGCAATGGCAGTAACCCCATGAGGTGCCACATTCACTGTAAACTGATTACCGGAAATAAATCCTCCGGGTACACTTACATTTTGTTTCCACTGAGTATAACTTTTTCCGCTTACATTCAGCAGCGAGGCATTAATGGTAACAGGAGTATTTACTTCCTGCCCACTCTGATTGGTAAATACAATGTAAAACTTTCCGTTTCCGTATGCAGATATAAAATTAAGCTGTTCATTTTCAGGACTTACAATATCTTTTGGCATCCAGAGTGTCAGATTCTGATCACCATAAAATTTACCACCGGTAGTATACACCTGACTTTGCATATGTGCCAGATTCTGAACGTAAAGTCCGGGAAAATCAACTGCTCCCAGGGTACGGGCAGCCACATCGCTCACCATATAATCGAACATAAGGTTGATTTGAGGCCACACATGGTTGTAATGCATAGAGGTGGTGGTATTTAGCAAAGTAGTGGACCTCAATGGGAAATCGGGTTTTTCATATACTGTTGTCCGATCGGTATTGATGTGATAACCCGGAAAGTTGGTATACCGGCCTATAACCGCATTTTTGGCTATATCGAGTAAAAAAGTGTCCCTGGTCAGACTTCCGATGCGCAGCATATACGATGCATGATTAGCTGTAAAAACGGCCCGGTGACCGCCGGTGCAGGTATTTGCTGCTTCACTGTGCAATCCCATTTCAGACAAGCGCCAGGCTGGAGCTTTTTCCTGGGGTATCGAAATAGTGCCACCTGTACTTCGGTACTTCGGGGCTACATTTCCAATGTTCACTGTCACACTATCGCCGGGAACAACCCGTGGCGACATCCAGATATGATAGGCAAAAATACGGGCACCATCCCTTGCTGCCTGCAAATAACTCTCGTTTCCGGTCGACAGGTAGATTTGGTATAACTCTGCAAAATTTGGCGAGACAGTGTTCCAGAAACCTGATTTTGGATGATTGGTATACCTGAAATCGATTGGTTTGGTATTCAATTCTTCATTTACATATTTTGCAGCACCGGTAAGTAAGGTAGAATACGCTGAAGAATTTTGAGTTGCATTATACAAAGAGAAGTTTTCCCGAAGTACTGATATATTGGAGCTCACACCTCCCTTTTTTGCTTCGTTGGCAAGCGTCAACAGGGCTGCCATACTCTTGTTTGTAATGGTATAAAACGAAAGCATTTCAGAATAATCCATACAGGGCTTCCCAAGCGTATTGGTTGCTACCTGACCACCTGCCCCGCTTGTTTCCTCCTGGGCGTACATCTCATTTTCGCGTGACAATAAAAACTCCAGAACGGGCAAGGCCCTTTTTTCATATACATCAGCCCTGTCGGCAATAAAAGCTGCTGAATATTTTGGCAATACAGAGATGTTTTTGACCGAATTATCCACATCCGTACTATAATTGGATCCTTTTAGCTCGTCAATAAAAACACCCCATTCGGTAGTCATTGCATAATCAATCATGCGGTGCATTGTTTTATTCAGGGATCCCAGATCGTTGTGCCTGAAATTTCCAAAACCAAATTGTCGACGGGCAATATCTTCATAGGTAGCAGTCATACTGCCCATTGTAACATAGGGACGAAACTTAAATTTCTTTGTTGTATTGGCCGACATATAGGAGTCGTTATTTCCAATGATGGGAGCCCAAACCATAGGTTTAAGTTCTTTTCCAAACCCTGTTCTGTTTTTCAGGGCAACACCAAACCTGCTTTTGGTCAGATTATTCGGCAATGGGATAAAGGGAAACTCGTCAGGGTCAACAAACACTCCATACGTCATCGTCCCAACAGATAAAAATGTTCCGGGTAAG
Source organism: Paludibacter sp. (assembly GCA_024709185.1). Taxonomy (GTDB): domain Bacteria; phylum Bacteroidota; class Bacteroidia; order Bacteroidales; family Paludibacteraceae; genus Paludibacter. The sequence continues at coordinate 8,824 of JANJXE010000404.1, read as the reverse complement.
GTACATAAAAATGCAGGTGTTAATGTTGAAGTAATAGGAACCCGTTTACCTGTATACGGAATTGATTGATACAATTCTGTTATTTCTGTTCTGTTTAATTCCGGTGAACCATAAAATCCAACAGAGAAATAACCTATTTTCAGCGCTTTAAGTGATGACTCGACAACAGGTTCCTGATCGCCGGTCGGCAAATAAATGCGGGCAGATAACTGATGGTTGGTGCGTGAGGGATATATCAATGATAGTATTCCACCAGACTCAGTTACCGAAGCAGGCGTTGTTTCGAGTGTAAATGTACCGGCAGTAGGGGCAAACAAATTAAGCGAATCACCAAATGCTGGTAAGTCCAGGTATATGTTGTCGGGCACCCGTTCCAGCGTAAGGGTTGGTTTCGTCGAACGGTAAACAACATAAAATGAGCTTGTAAACGTACGGGTAACGCCACTTTTTAACTCTTTAACCGTGTAGGTAGTATTATCTGTATCATAATCCAGTTCATACCGGTTATTCGTCAGTTTAATATTTGCTGCCGACACGATTGTGAGAAACAGAAAAAGAAAAAAAACAATTAAAGTAATGTGTTTCATGATGTTGAATTCATTTTTGGTGAATTTAAAAACAGCGCTGATATCTTACATCTGCATCTCTTTTTCAATTCTACGTAAAGTTAAGGTAAATCATTCTCCTATATTGTTAAATGCATAGAAATTATCGAAAACGTTTACATCTACATTATTTCTAAATAAGTTACTGAATTTCAACTTTCTAACACGAATGTAAAAGTAAAAAAGAAATTTACTTTTTGTACTTTTATTTTTCGAGTTTTACATTTCCCAGACTTCTCGTCGTACCATTTTTATCAACTGCCAGTACCTCAGCAGTCAGGGTGGTTGTCAGTTCGTTTAGCGGAATGGTAAATTCATAGGGATAAACAGCATCGGTCAGTTCAGTTCCGTTTACGATCAGTTTGGCCGCAGCTATGTATTTATCGTCTGATGTCAAATAGATAAAAGCTGTTGTCGAAGCTTTTCCCAGATTAAGAATCATTGCACGCACAACATCGTCGTCAGTAGCATCGTAGTCCCTGGTCCAGGCAGTGGATTCAGCAAGCAATTGCTCCTGAAACTTAACTTCCGGTTCGATATCTTCGATGATAATAGCCGTGATGCCGTTTGCAGAAACCTTTATATCAAATTTACCGTTCACCATTTCACTTACAGTTTCAGGCTGATTATCTGCAATAGAACGAACACGGTATTTTTTACCGGGAATAAGGTTTACTTTCTCAGAATTTAGCTGCACTACTGTTGAGACAGTCTGATTCATTTGATTGGTAAATGCAATCATCACCTTGTTAGTCGATCGTGCACTGATGTAATTCAACTCTTTCGATCCGATATTGAGTAATTTGGCAGGCATCCAAAGTGTTGCTTTTTCTCCGTAAAACGTTCCTTCATCATGGCCATAAAATTTACTTTGCAGATAAGCGTACCCTTCGATAAAGGTGGAAGGGAATTTGACAGCTGTTGCCGAACGATACCACACATCGGTTACCAGATAATCGAGCAGTAGCGATGCTTTTGGCATGATATGATTATAGTGAAAAGAATTCACACTCAAGTCCTTGTGTGAACGAAGGGGATAATCTGCCTTTTCGTAAATAGTGGTACGGGCTGTATTAATATGATAACCCGGGAAATTGCGGTAACGACCGATTATCGCTGCTTTAGCCACTTCTTTTAAAAAGTTATCGTTGGTATAATACGCAACCCGAAGCATCCAGGCAGCATAATTGGCCATGAAGATAGCCCTGTGTCCGGAACTGGTCCCCGACGATTCAGGGGTCAGACCAATTTCTGATAATCTCCACGCAGGAGCTTTCTCTTCGGGTGAAAACATCTGTTTATGGCCCTTGCGCTGTAGGTACCAATACATCGGAGCTTTCCCTCCGGGATTAACTACGATACTGTCGGAAGGAATCGAAGGACTCATCCAGGTAAACATCGTATAATGGCGGGCACCCTCATGAGCTGCATCCAGATAGCGTCTTGTTCCGGTAAGTTCATAAAGTTCCAGCATATCAATCCACCGGGGAGTAAAACCGGTCCAGAAGAAAAATCCGCCGCTTTGTGGATCTACAAACTCCTCGGAGGGTTTATCCACCCTTTCAGCCAAATACTCATCAGCTCCCTTCGTAGCTTTTTGCAGCCATGCTTCGTCGCCTGTAGCTTTGTAAATCCACATGGCATTTTGCCAGGTCTGACCCTTTTCTTTTACATCCAGATTTCGGGTTCTTTTGCTATTGTATTCTTTTTCAGCAAATCGCAACAAAAAAGGCATGTTTTTTCCGAAGATTGTATAAATGGACATCATCTCACTGACAGGAGCAATTGGGCCGGTCATTTTGCGGGAAGGAGATTGAATCCGTTGTGTTGAATCGGCACAAAAAAGGAACTTCTCGCGTGACAACATGAATTCCAGAATCGGATATGCTCTTTTGCCCAGCATTTCCTGACGATCGGTAACCATTGCCAACCCTATCGGATTAAGGCTCGATACATTTTTAACCGCACCCGGAACATCGGTGGAATAGGCACAGCCCTTTTCTTCATCCACAAACCAGCTGTAGGTGGAAAGTGAATAGTCAACAATATTTTCAAATGTCTCGTTCAACGAGGCAATATCATTGTGACGATAATCGCGGAATCCAAAAACCTTGCGGGCAATTGCTTCGTAGGCATGTGTGACAGTTGACTTGTTAACATACAACAACGACCGGAATGAAAAGGCATTACCCGGCTTCATCAACGAGCCCTTGCCTCCTAACAGTGGAGACATTATCATCGGAGAAGCTTTTCCGTCGCTGGTGCGCAGCGCTACAGCAAACCGACTGTTGTCGAGCGTAGGCAACGGATTAAAAGGAAATTCGACAGGATGAGCCAGTACGCCCAGGGTAAATCCTTTGTACTGAACAAAAGTGGTAGGTACGGGACATTGGAAAGCAGCTGTAACATAGCTCATGTCAGGAAATCGCTTTTCCTGCCAGATCAAGGGTTGCCAAATCTCTTCTGTTTCTTCCGGAAGAAAGCCTGGCGCACCCACATATACCACAGAAAAGTATCCTGCTACTTTAGGCGTAAGGGTGTAGGTTAGTTCAGGCAACCCGAATTCAGCATTGATGTGTATGGAAGCTTCGAATTCAAAATCTTTGTGTTTAGCATAGCTGAACAGCGTTTTGCCTTTTTGGCTGGTCATCTTCACAGGCTGTATCAGCAGTTTATTTTGTAGAGCAAACAAATCTGCAGTTCGTTTCTGAACATCACCTTTCAGAATTTGCTCATCAAAACCATCACCTGCCTGTTCAGCAAGGCGTGTCACGCGGTTAATTGTTTTTCGAACCGCATCTCCCTCCCAGGTGATAACATTGTACTGGACTTTTTTAATTTCAGAGGGTCTGAGAGCCATTTTTGGATTTTGGGTCGTGTGATAAATGTAAAAATCCCCTTTAAATTCAAAATTTTGTCCGCCTACCGTATAGTTAAACACCGATGATGCTGCGTACATCGTTAAAGGAAGACACAGGGCAAAAATAGTCAGTATACAGTTTAAACTAGGTTTCATGGTTCAAGAGATTTAGTCAGTTAATTAATACTCCAAAAAGCGCTGTGGGTACATTTTCAGTTGAATTTGAAATCTTTACAATCAGCTTTTCTACTGTGATGGCTGTAGTGAAACCGAACACCACACGAGTCTGGTGATTGCTTGTATTTTCGACCAGTAGCTCGTTGCGTTCGTTGTAAATCTGTATCCGATCGGCACAAAACGGCATACGATTATCGTAATGTCCCCATTGAACAGATTCCATAGGATGATCCCAATCGGTATCCAGATACAACGTAATTTCGTTTACTTCTGTTTTTTCAGACCATTCTATTGTCAGAGTAGCATCCTTGTCCTCCAGTGCAGCAACCCAGGCATTGGGGTGTTCAACAGGTCGGTTGACAGCGCCATGCAGGTTATTCACTCCGAATAAGGTGATAGCCGGACTAATGTTCATAGCAATATTCTGACCTTCGGGACGCCGTTCGGGGCACCAGAATTCAAATTCTTCAATACCGATATCCTCAGTTACAATTTGCTTACCCCAGTTGGAAACAGCAGGCACTACCCTGTTGAACACCGACAAAAGGCCCGTAATCAGATACGGAGAGAACATCAATTCAAGGTGATTATTCTTCATGAAACATACAAATGCAAAGGTATCGTGAGGAATGAATGCTCCAAAATCAACTTCAACTGTTTGCTCTCCTTTTTCGACCCTTATCGATTGAGTGGCAAGGGTAACATCGGGAGTATGATTGAAACTTTTCGAACTAATTCGTAATTCAACCAATAGTTCGGTAGTTTCTTCCGCTTTTACTCTGACAGTAACTACCGGGGCATTTCCTTTGGGCAACGGTAACATCTGAGCTGCAGATTGTGACAACGGTTTCCATAGACCTCCTACAAACGGTATTTCTGTTAATTCTAATTCTGAAGAAGCCTTTAATGATGCAGTTGATACCAAATTATCACCATATGAAACCTTGAGTTGCGGGATATAATTGCCAGCTCTTATCAGCGATTGTTGCAACAGCCCCACGTTGCTTTCTTTAGCCAGTTCAAGCGTAGTCCAGTTGTTATCGAGGCAAAGTGCTGCAGCAGTTCCCACTACTTCGCCTCCGGCTCCCGAGGTTGCCATAACTCTGGTGGAACCAAACGCGACATGAGAAGCACTCATAATTCGTCCGGCAATGAAAACATTATCGAGGTCGTTGGTAATATAGCACCGATAGGGTATCTGAAAAACTCCCTTCGAATGCCATTGATTGCAGGCATTTTTTTCGCTAAAGACTCCATCGGAAGGATGTAGGTCGATGGACCAGCCACCGAAGGTAACCGCATCGTAATGAGTGCGTTGTTCAACAACGTCCTTTTGATTAATCATATAAGGCCCTACAAACCGGCGCGATTCCCGTTTGCCGGGAAAAGTACCCACCCACTCAAGTGTCATATCATCGGCTTCCGGAAATTTTCCGGAATTTTTAATATAATCCCAGATGCCATACGCCACACTCCATAATTTATACTTTATCTCTTCCGTATCGTGAATGGTATCCAAACGGCCGCCATATTCAATCCACCAGTATTTGCACCCAATGGCCATCGGATTAAAGTAATTGGGGTTTTTAATGCGGTAGATTTCTTTTTCGACAAACTCCTTTGTTAGTGCAAAATCAGGTGCAATGTACTTTACCGGTTTGGGTGTTTTTTTTGTATAAAAAAACAAGGTGTGTCCCAGTTTTTCGCCATAAATATCCTTATCAGGAGCGAACTTTTCATCGAATTCAGACCGTTCTTCGGCACCAATACGGAAAGTTGCACCTGCCAGATAGGCCAGGATGCCATCGCCCGAAGAATCACAAAACAGAGAGCCTTTCATCACGTACTCCGTTTCGCTTTGCGAATTATATGCTTTTACAGCAGCCACCTCCCGGTCGCTCTTCTTTTCAATAGCATAGACCACGGTATTCAGGAAAAGTGAGATATTTTTTTCAGCCTGCACTTTATCGATGAGTACCATATCGAACAAGACCGGATTTCCCTCTTTATTGCGATAGGTGTTTTCCACCAGCAGCTCATCTACAATACCTCCCTCGCGTGCCCAGCGGTTGTTATTCCCCATGTGTGAAGTAGCACCCAACATCCATAACCGCACCTCACTTGAGGCATTTCCTCCCAACACGGGCCGATCCTGAATGAGCGCTACCGATTTACCTCTTCGTGCAGCAGCAATGGCAGCACAAACACCGGCTATGCCTCCACCTACCACTACAAAATCGAACTGCAGGTGTGACTGTTTAACTGTTCTGTGAAGTGAAAACTGTTCTGTCAACATGACTTCTTATTTTTTCTTATTTCTTACTGCAATAAAAATCCCCAAACCAATGAGCAGAACTGCCATGGGCAGGATAATGTATTTTCCTATTGCTGCAAACATGCCAATTGAACCAATAATTAAACCGGAGGCTCCAATGGCATATCCGATTACGCGCAAGCTGTATGAATTATTTTTACTTTCCGATGCAATCTGATTTTCATCAGAAACCTGCAAAAAAGCCTGTTTTTCTTTGTATTCAATGTAGGAAGCATACGTTGGATCCACTTTTTTCTTTTTCAGAAAATATAGCTCGAATGCCACTAATAACACGATAGGCAACGAAACACCCAGCATGGTTTCTTCTGTCCGGTTAAGCGAGAAACCCAAAAGCAGAGGGGATATGAATTTGAAAAATGCATTGACCAGCAAACTAAATACTGTAACGGTAACCACCGATTTAGCGGTCTGGCGTCTGGAGAAGAGTGTCCAGATAACCGGTAGATAGAGTGGAACACCAGTCAGAGCACCCAAACTAATTACCACATTGACAATCCCTCCCATAGCAGGAATCAACATGGCCACCACAACAGCCAGCACACCAAACAAGATGGTGGAAAGGCGGGCAACTTTGATCAATTGCTTGTCCGTTTTGCCGGGATAAAGTCGTTTGTAAATATCGTTTGTAAATACACCCGACGAAATATTCAGTGTAGCATTTAACGAACTGGCCGTGGCGAATACCATGCCTCCCAGCATCATCCCCAACATCCCAACAGGCAATGCAAGTTTACACATCAACAAATATGCTCCTTCAGCCTCATTTCCAATTAAACCAGGATTATACACCCGGTACAGCATGGGTGGAAGCATCCACAAAACAGGGCTTATCACGTACAATGCACCAAACATCCAGCCTACCTTTTTTGCATCTTTTGGTGTTTTCACACTCGTGTAGCGTTGTACATAGGCCCAGTTTCCACCCAGAAAAACGAGATTGTAAAATCCAAAAGCCACCAGAAACCATACTGTATATTCAGTATTTACAAGATTAAAAAAATCGACGGGAACATTTGATACAAATTCGGAGACACCTCCTACCTGATCAAAGGCTAGTGGAAGAACTATAATTACCGCGCTTACCAGTATTACAAACTGAAGCACATCGGTTACCACTACCGCCCACAAGCCCCCGATAGAAACATAAATAATACTGATAGCCCCCAAAATCAAAATACTGTAATAGATATTGAAATCGGCCGCAACACTCACAATTTTAGCTACCGGATAGAGAAAAGCACCGCTTGTAAAAAGAGAGATAACGAGAAATATATACGTATAGGTTCGCTGTACATTTTGTCCCAGGCGGTTAGTGATAAACTCGGCTACTGTGAGAGAATTTGCTTTTCGCCATTTGGGAGCAATAATAAATCCGATAATGATCCCCGATAAGGCCATCGTCCACTGAATACCCAGTGCTACTGCACCACTGGTGTAAGCAATCGAACCCCAAACCACAAAAGTTCCGGCAGAGAAAAAACCCATAAAAAGCGACAGAGAACTCATCCACCAGGGAACAGCTCCACCGGCAGCAAAGAATGACTTCATATCTTTCCCTCCGGCTTTGGCAAAAGCAATACCTGTAATTAAAACCAGGGTAGTAAAAATAAAAATAAAGACAAAATCGAGGTAATGCATGGCTGTAGTGTGTTTTTATGATATGCAATCTGACACAAAGATATTCAAGTTTAAAGATGCATTCAATTAAAAGCTTCAATTATCAACGTAAACGTTTACAGTTAATTTGCTCAAACCTTGAACATCTATTAAACTATAAGGTATACATTTGCATCAACCAAGATAAGTTGCACCAAAAACTCACAAAAACAGGACAGGCTACTAATCTCAAAAATCTATAGTATTCACCATTTAATATTTAGTATCATGAAAAAATTAAGTACATTCTTTTTAATCTGCATGTTTTTACTGGCAGGACATCTTTCGACCTTTGCAACTGTGTATCTGGTCGAAAACGGTTCGGGCGGCAACAGCTGGCGTACAGCAGGAGCTGGTGAGGTCAACATTAATCTTACTACCATAGGCAGATCGCTGACCTATTGGTTAAGAGATATGTCAACAGCTGCTACTTTCGTAGCAGGAGATCAGATATGGATAGCAGCAGGAACATACAGCGTATTGAACATAAGTTACAATAACCATTCTCCAAATCTTGCAGCAGTTTATGGTGGATTTGCCGGTACTGAAACGGATATCTCACAAAGAGTAAAAGGAGTTAATCCCTGGGACTTTACCAACGAAACAATTATTCGTGGTAACAATGCAAATTCCTTGTTTAATGGCGCTGTGGGTTTAAATGTTACTTACGATGGATTGACCATGGATAAATTTACAAATGCTGTTACTCAAAAAGAAAACATGAAAATCCAAAATTGTAAAATTACAAACTGCAGTAACGGTGCTGTTTCGTTTTCTTTACTTGCAGCGAATACTCCAAATTTAAGTGCATACACAAAAGATTCGTATTTCTATAACAATAAAGTTTCAGGAACATCAGGAAATGGCGCAGCTCTTATGATTGCTTCAGAAATTGCAACAACGTATGAAGTTAGTGGATGCTTATTTGAAGATAATGCATCTACAGCTACCGGCAATTATAATAGTGCAGGAATAAGAGTAGGTGGAACAGCAATTTTCACAACAAATATTAGTAATTGTATTTTTAAAAATCACAAGAATACAGGAAGTGGTTCTCAGCGAAGTTCAATTATATCTGTTATCCAAAATAATCTTATTCTGAATATGACTAATTGTCTTGCATATGGAAATGCAAGTGATCCAAGTAATATTGATGCTTTATATTTGCAAACAGGTAATATTACCAATTGC
>JANJXE010000392.1 GCA_024709185.1 Paludibacter sp. | reverse complement strand
CGGTGAGCCGACTTATCGTTTCCTGTTCGTGATCTATCACGATGCGGTCGATCAGCAGGTAAATCTCCAGAAAATCCTGCGCCGGCTCCAACGCCTCTTCGATACGCAAAATGTTTCCATCAGCCACTACCCGGCTGAAACCCTGTTGCATCAGACTCTTCAATGCATCTTTGCGACTTTCGCCTACCAATGGCAGCACTTCGGTAAGGAGCAACATACGCGTGCCATCAGGATAGGCCATTGCCGCCTCAATCACATCCCCGGCCTCGTGTTTCTTTACCAGTGCACCAGAAATGGGAGAATAGGTTTTACCAATGCGGGCATACAACAGCTTTAGGTATTCGTATATCTCGGTAGAAGTGCCAACCGTAGAGCGCGGATTTCGCGAGTTCACCTTTTGTTCGATAGCGATGGCCGGCGGAATGCCCTTAATATAATCGACTTCGGGCTTACTCATACGCCCCAGGAATTGTCGGGCATAGGATGAAAGGCTTTCCACATAGCGGCGTTGCCCCTCGGCATACAGGGTATCGAAGGCAAGAGAGGTCTTTCCCGAACCCGATAAACCCGTAATAACCACCAGTTTATTCCGTGGAATTTCAACATCAATATTTTTAAGATTATGAACCCTGGCCCCTTTTATAGTAATATTTCCCTGTATCGACATATTCTGATGTAATTTGAACCTGCAAAGATACAAAAAAGCGTTCAAGAAGAATATTAACTAATTTTTATTCGCATAATTTGTAAGAATATAAATTTTTCGTACCTTTGCAGGCGATTATTCTTATATTTATACATAAATATCCATAAGAATAAAACATTTCAGAGGGATAAATCAAAATTTGGATCGCATGAAGAATAAAAGAAGCAGATTACAGGTAATCACCGAGATTCTCCGTTCGTCGGTAGTTGGAAGTCAGGAAGAGTTACTTAACCTTTTGGCCGACAGAAATCTGAGTGTAACACAGGCAACTTTGTCGAGAGATTTGAAGGTATTGAAAGTATCGAAGACACCCTTGGCAAACGGCACCTATAAATACGTTTTACCTCCGGTAACCAAGACAGTGAGTCCGACCGGCAATCTGAGCACTTTTACTTCGCACGGCGCCGTTACCAGCATCGAATTTTCGGGTCATCTGGCCGTAATGAAGACCAAGCCCGGTTACGCATCGGCCATTGCCTGGGACATCGACAACAAGGGAGCTTCGGAGATTCTGGGCACCATTGCCGGCGACGATACCATACTGATTATCCCCCGGGAAGGAGTGACCCGAGAAGCGATATTACAATTAATGGACATGACATTTTCGAACAAGTGACGATGAATCTTATTAAACCCCTGAAAGAGTTGGCCCGTAAAAAAAAGAAAGAGCCCGACCCGCAGGAACCCGAGGAGCTGGATGGAATAGTGGTGAAGATAGCCGATGAGAGTTGTTTACCCTACGTAGATACAATCTTAAAAACAATAGAAGAAGCTGCAAAAATACGAGGCACAGGGATAGCCCGCCGTTCGCCTGAATATATTGAAATGAAAATCAACGAACGCAAGGCTATTATTGCCTTAGCGGGAGAAGAGTTTGCCGGATTTTGTTATATTGAAAGCTGGGGTAACAAGCAATTTGTGGCCAATTCGGGACTTATTGTAGTGGATAAATTCCGCGGACACGGATTAGCCAAACGCATCAAGAAAAAAGCGTTTGAATTGTCGCGTCTGCGCTACCCCGATGCCAAGATTTTCGGTTTGACCACCGGATTAGCTGTGATGAAAATCAATTCGGAGCTGGGTTATAAGCCCGTTACCTTTTCGGAACTCACCGACGATGAGTCGTTCTGGAAAGGCTGTCAGAGCTGTGTAAACTACGACATCCTGCAGCGCACCGGCCGCAAGCACTGCCTGTGCACGGGTATGTTGTACGACCCGAAATGGGAAAAGAAAAAAGAAAAATAATACAGGAAAGGGTGAGCCGGAAAACTGATTTTCCGAAGAAAGCCCTTTTACTACACTCATTTTAAAGACATGAAACAAGCATGTAAAAACCTATCATACAAGCTTATGGTACTATCGACATGCGGGTTCCGGACGAACTTTAAAAAATCAATTACTACCGTATGAAGGAAAAAGTTGTTTTAGCATTTTCGGGAGGTCTCGATACCTCCTTTTGCGCCATGTACCTGGCCCAGGAAAAAGGCTTCGAGGTGCATACCGCCGTTGCCAACACCGGAGGATTCAGTGAAGAAGAATTGAAAGTGATAGAAGACAAAGCCTACCGACTGGGAGCCAAGTCGCACGCCACGCTGGATGTAACGCAGGAATATTACGATAAAAGCATCCGTTACATGGTGTTCGGAAATGTACTCCGTAACGGCACCTACCCCATTTCGGTGAGCTCGGAGCGTATTTTCCAGGCCCTCGCCATTATCAACTATGCCAAAGAGTTAGGAGCCGATTATGTAGCCCACGGAAGTACCGGTGCCGGTAACGACCAGGTTCGTTTCGACCTCACCTTTGATGTGTTGGCTCCTGAAATAAAGATATTGACACCCACCCGCGACCTGTTGCTGTCGCGTGAAGCTGAAATTAATTACCTGAAGGAACACGGTTACGAGGCCGACTTCACAAAGATGGAGTATTCGATTAACAAAGGCCTATGGGGAACCAGTGTGGGAGGTAAAGAAACGCTGAAGTCGGAACAAACCCTTCCCGACGAAGCCTATCCCAGTCAGGTAGAAAAGACCGAGCCCGAAACCATCACCCTTCAGTTTGAAAAAGGCGAATTGTGTGGAGTGAACGGCGAATGCAGCGACAATAAAATTGCACTCATTAACAAACTGGAAGCCATCGCATCGAAATTCGGCATTGGCCGCGATATGCATATCGGCGATACGATTATCGGTATCAAGGGACGCGTAGGGTTCGAAGCCGCCGCTCCCCTGCTGATTATCAACGCACATAAGATGCTCGAAAAACACACGCTCACTAAGTGGCAGCAGTACTGGAAAGATCAGCTGGGCAACTGGTACGGAATGTTTCTGCATGAAGCACAATACCTGGAACCTGTGATGCGCGACATCGAGCAATTTCTCGAAAGCTCGCAGCAAAATGTAACCGGAACAGTGATTATCAAGCTGCGTCCGCTGGGCTATACCCTCGTTGGTGTGGACAGCACCTATGACCTTATGAAAACAGATTTTGGAGAATACGGTGAGATGAACCGCGCCTGGAGTGCTGATGATGTAAAAGGATTTACGAAGATTCTGGGCAATCAGATGAAAATTTTCTACAACGTACAAAAAAGGAATCAATAAAATTAAAGTCCTCGCGCCGGAGCTCCTGAACAAACAGTGACTTCGGCGCGTTTGCTTTTTTAGTACTATCCTATTGATTCATCCTTTGAAAGCTGTATTTATGAAAAATCTTTTCTTTATCAATCACGTAAAACGCTTTACCCGCGTGGTGGAAAAAGGCATCATCACTTTATTAATTTTGATGATGACCCTCATTTTACTGTATGCCACCTGGCATCTGGGCGTATTCCTCTACAATGCACTCTTCTCACAGGATAGCGGCTTTACCCTCGACCGGATTATGGATATCTTCGGAGGTTTCCTGTTGGTGCTTATTGGCATAGAACTTCTCGATACCATCAAAATTTATTTGAAAGACAATGTGATCCATGTGGAAGTGGTAATTTTGGTGGCGATCATTGCACTGGCCAGAAAAGTAATTATCCTGAAAGTAGAAGAATATTCGGGAATGGTGATTATCGGCATCGGAATACTGATACTGGCCCTTACAGGCTCCTATTTTTTAATTCGCAAAGCAGGACTGATGACCCTCACGCTCGACAACGATCCGGATGTTGATTTGCCCCAACACTATAAGTTCCCTGAAACAAATGCATCTGATGGCGATAGTCAGATATCCGGCAACACCCCTGAAAAATAAATTTTCTGTTTAGCCATTTTTTATTATTTTTGCAGTCCCAAACTGAAAATCAATTATTAAACAATATTTATGGCTACTACAGCAGATATTAAAAACGGGATGTGCATTGAATTGGATGGACAATATTTTTTCATCACCGAATTCCTGCACGTAAAACCAGGTAAAGGTGCCGCTTTCGTGCGTACCAAAATGAAAAACGTGGTAACCGGCAGAACATTGGAAAAGACCTTCAATGCCGGTGTAAAAATTGATGAGGTACGTATCGAACGTCGTCAGTACCAGTACCTGTATCAGGACGATATGGGGTATAACTTCATGAACAACGAAACCTACGAACAGATTTCGGTAAACAAGGAACAAATCAATGGCGTGGACTTCCTGAAAGAAGGAATGATTTGCGAAATTGTGGTTCATGCAGCTTCCGAAACTGTACTGTTTGTCGATCTTCCGGTACAGGTTGCTTTGTTGGTTACATACACTGAGCCAGGACTAAAAGGCGATACTGCCACCAATGCTACCAAACCAGCTACTGTTGAAACCGGAGCCACCGTTCGCGTACCGTTGTTTATCAACGAAGGAGAAACCATCAGGGTAGATACCCGCGACGGTTCGTACGTTGAACGTGTGAAGGTGTAAAAGCTCACAGTCGGACAACTCACAGAAAGTGAGCTCCATACAACCGCAAATATTAGCTCGTGAACCTTCCACATCGTTGAAAAAGGTCGATCAACTCCCGGCCGGCGAGCTCATCAACCGTTACCACAAAATTCAGAACAATGAACAAACGGTTACAAAGTTTTAAACACGCAATCAGGGGAATCCGCATGGTTCTGAAATCGGAACGAAACATGCAGATTCACCTGATTTTTGTTTTGCTGGTTGTGTTTTTCGGACTGCTGTTATGCATCAGCCCTGTGGAATGGATGGTGTGCTTGCTGGCGTTTGGACTGGTAATGGCTGCTGAAATGGTGAATACGGCCATTGAAACCATTATCGATCTCGTTTCGCCGGATTACCACGAACTGGCCGGCCGCGCCAAGGACATTGCAGCAGGAGCGGTGCTGGTAGCATCCATAGCCGCCGCAGCTGCAGGATTAGTGATTTTTGTGCCAAAGGGGATACAGCTGGTAACGACATTGTGGGCGTATTTTTCAGGATAAAAACACGTTTCGCCGGATCAACGTTCTTTTCACAAAATAAACACCGACCAGTCGTTCGCTTTTCGTTCCTGGCTCATTAGCTGACTGACCAAGCTCTGTTCTCACCTAAAACCTTAATTCCTATGAAACCTTACCTCTTGAACCAATGGTTCACCGACCTGCTCGATCTGTTTTACCCCAATCTGTGCATCATCTGCAACGAAAGTCTGCTGCGGGGCGAAAAGATGATTTGCCTGCACTGCCTCCATGGCATTCCCAAAACCAATTACCACCTGCAACCCGACAATACCGTCGAAAAGCGATTTTGGGGCAAAGTTCCCCTGTATCGTGGCACTTCGTTTTTCTTTTTTCAGAAAGGATCGCCTTTTCAGAAGTTACTGCATCAGCTGAAGTACAAAGGAAACAAGGAAATAGGAGAGCATGTGGCGATGTATGCAGCTGCTGATTTGCTCAACGAACCCGATTTCTGCACTGTCGATTTGATAGTACCGGTGCCTTTACATCCCCGAAAGTATGCTCGGCGAGGCTATAATCAAAGCGAATGGATTGCCCGGGGATTATCGGCGGTACTCAACAAACCCATCGACACGCATTACCTGCGGCGGATCCGTGAGAGTGCCACTCAAACCCGAAAATCGATTTTCGACCGCTATAAAAATACCGAGGGAATATTTTTACTGACCGACACGAGCGTTTTCAGCGGGAAACACATCCTGCTGGTAGATGATGTACTGACAACCGGCTCGACCCTGGAAGCCTGTATGCAGGCCCTGCTGGTGACCGAAAATATCAAAATCAGTATTTTCACACTGGCGGTAGCGTAACTAAATAGCTCAATTTACAACTTGCAATAATTAACAGATTAATCGTCGGAACCCTCCCGGTGTGTACAAATAGTTCAAATTGTACCATATATTAGTCATTTTATCCTATTCTGCTCAAAAACATGATTTTTGTGTCTGATAAGTCGCTTTTTTTTTGTTTATTTGCGGGAATTTTGCACAACACAACTAACAACAACCACATAGTATGACAACACAAGAATTAAAAAAAGCTTTCGAAGCCACCTATGGCAAGCCCGCTGAGGCAGTTTATTTTTCACCGGGACGGGTGAATTTGATTGGCGAGCACACCGATTACAATGGTGGCGCTGTATTTCCCTGCGCTCTTAGTTTTGGCACCAACCTGCTGATTGCTAAAAACGACAAAAAAGTGATGAATTTCAAATCGCTCAATCAGCCTGAAATCATCTCCCTGAATTTTGATCAGTTAACCACACGCCTGGAAAATTCGTGGGTTAATTATCCACTGGGAGTTATTGCTCAGTTTGTGAAACGCGGCATTGCCATCACCCAGGGATTCGATATTCTGATTTGGGGAAATGTTCCCAACGGAGCCGGACTTTCGTCGTCGGCAGCCCTCGAAGTGGTTACCGCTTATGCCTTCAACGATCAGCTGGGAACCGGCTTCAACCGTACGGATTTAGCGTTGATTGGCCAAAAATCAGAGCATGAATTTGCATTGGTAAATTGCGGAATTATGGACCAGTTTGTTTCGGCCAACGGAGCGAAAGACCATGCCGTACATTTGAACTGCGATACCCTGGAATTTGAACTGGTACCTGTGAAACTCGAAGGTGTTAAGATAGTTATCTCGAATACACACTCGCCCCACAAACTGGATTCGGGTGCTTACAACCAGCGTGTTGCCGAATGTAAAACGGCAGTAGCTCAGCTAAATACCGTTCGTCCGCTGAAATACTTAGCCGAACTCACCGAAGCTGAATTCAAATCAATTGAAAGTGCGATTACCGATCCGGTGGCTCACAAACGTGCCCGCCACGTTGTGGGTGAAGTTCAACGCACTTCCGATGCAGTAGCTGCGCTGAAAGCAGGCAATCTCGAACTGTTTGGCAAGCTGATGAACGCATCGCACGCTTCGCTACGCGATGATTACGAAGTGACCGGTCCTGAGCTGGATTGCATGGCCGAGGAAGCCTGGAAAATTGAGGGCGTTATCGGTTCGCGCATGACAGGTGGAGGCTTTGGTGGCTGTACCGTTTCGCTGGTTAAAGAAGAAGCCATCGATACCTTTATTGCACAGGTAGGTGCTAATTACGAAAAACGCATTGGTATCAAACCCGATTTCTACATTGCAGAAATTGGCGATGGAGCAACCCGCGTAGAATAAAATTCAATCATCCGGCATATCAACCTTATTGGTATGCCGGATTTTTTACCCTCTTGAAAACATGGAAACAATCATGATAGACGGGAAAGCCGTAAAAAGCTATATCCTGAAAAATAAAAACGGAATGACTGCCGAAGTGACGAACTACGGCACCAAAATTACCCGTTTGCTGGTTCCCGACCGCAATGGTAAGTTCGAAGATGTGGTGCAGGGCTTCGATACCTTACAGGAAAACATTGACAGAGAACCCTATTTCGGAACTACCTGTGGCCGCTTTGCCAACCGCATTAAAAATGGCCGGTTTACATTAGACGGTATTGAATATACTCTGGCTCAGAACAATGGAGGAAATATGTTACACGGAGGCAATGTAGGATTCAATGCAAAGGTGTGGGAAGTACTAGAACTTTCGGACAACGAGATTTGCATGAATTACACCTCGCCCGATGGAGAAGAAGGCTTTCCCGGCACGCTCGATTGCTGTGTGACCTATACCCTCACCGACGACAATGAGTTGAAGATTCGGTACGAAGCCGAAACCGACAAGCCCACAGTGATAGGACTCACCAACCACTCCTACTTCAACCTGAAGGGAGCCGGCAACGGAACAGTACGCGACCACATCCTGCAAATCAATGCCGATTTCCATACCGTATTGGATGACACCGCTTCACCTACCGGCGAGATTCGCCCCGTTGACAATTCGCCTTTCGATTTCCGCAAGCCGATTGTCATCGACAGCGTGATTGATGCCCCCGAATACGTTGCCGGCAGAGGCATCGACAACAACTGGACGATTCGCAAGCAGCAGCCCCGTGAGCTGGCCCTGGCAGCCACCCTTTACGAGCCCGTAAGCGGTCGCAAAATGGACGTGCTGACCACACAGCCCGGCGTACAGGTATATACCGCCAACTGGGTGGAACACCAACCCGGCAAGTATGGAAAGACCTATGCCGAGCAGGATTCCATTTGTTTAGAAACCCAGAATTTTCCCAATTCGCCGAATATTGCCCATTTCCCGAGCTCGGTGTTAAGGCCGGGCGAGCGGTATGAAGAATACTGCGTGTATCGGTTTGGGGTGGAATAATTCCAATTTGATAAAAAAAGAAGATGCTGACTCAGCTTTAAAAAAAGCAATGAGTCAGCATCTTTTCATTTAACTGCTAAGGTTTATTCAACTGATTTAGTGCATTAAGTTGTAAATTCAACAATTATCATTATTTTTGCACTATTATCAACTATAATGATAATGATGCATAATTAATGATAATCACTTGTTATGAACAAGACAATTTCTATTTTAGGAGTTCAAACAGAATTAATTCCAATACGACGCGATAAACTTCGGGGGATTAATGCAGATCTGTTTTTGAGGTTCTCTTTTTATACGATTGAATTTAATAACCAGGCCTTGTGTGTCATTCAGGCAAAAAACGAACAGAACTCCCTGACACCTCTGAAATACAAACAGCTTACCAACCAAATTGAGATTCTGGTGGGTATGCCGGTAGCGGTTAAAGTGGGTTCATTAAGCTATTACGAAAGAGAACGGCTGATAAATCAGGGTGTTTATTTTATTATCTCGGACAAATATGCATTCTTACCTACTTTGATTGTAAATGTTCAGGCTAAAAAGAAAAACAAGAATCCAGCAAAATTAACCCCTGTAGCACAATATCTGTTGTTATATTATCTACTGTCTGAAAAACCAAAAGAAGAATATACAATAAAGGATTTTGAGCAAATCATGCCCTACAATTATCTTGCTATCGCACGTGCAGTTGCAAATCTGGAAGATTGTAAGCTGTGTAGCACGGAAATAAAAGATACTACCGGAATTAAGTATATTGGATTTAGCGATCTTAAACGTGAACTTTGGCTGAAAGCACAGGATTATTTGTCAACACCAGTGAAGAAGGTTTTGTATTGCGATGTCATACCAGATGGAAAATTCAGTCTTAGTGGAGTAAATGCTTTGGCACACTACTCTCATTTGAACTCCGAACAATACGAAACCCGGGCAATATGGGACAAACTGTTCAAGCCATCCAAAGTTAAGTTTAATGATGTGGAAGGCTCGTATAAGATCGAGGTATGGAAATATCCAACTACTATGCCTTTTCTTTCAAATAACAATGTGGTAGATAAACTTTCGTTATACTTATCTATGAAAAATGAGCCGGATGCCCGGATTGAAAAGGAGTTAGAACTAATGATAGAAGATATGAAATGGTAAAGGGATTAGAAAAATTTAAAGAACACTTCACCGGATTTGAAGATAACTACGTTATTATCGGCGGAACTGCTTGTGATATTACTTTGCAAAATTCAGATATGCGTCCACGTGCTACGGACGATATAGATATGATATTAGTTATTGAAAAAATGACACCAGAATTCGAAAAACGATTT
>JANJXE010000544.1 GCA_024709185.1 Paludibacter sp. | reverse complement strand
AAGTTTGTTGAGCCGTAGTATGTATCATAAGGAGCTGTAGTGACAAAACTTGACTCATACCATTCACTGATTCCTTCTAATTTGTAGGCATCACCCTGGTCGTTGAGAACGTCTAAAAGCATTCCTGTAAATGCATCGTGCATCATCACACTACCCTGATATGTCGAGGTTAGCAGTTTGTCACCTATGATAAGCGATTCACGAGGTCCGTCCCAACCACTTGTTCCGTTGTACCAGACTTCTGTATTTCCTGACTCGATATCGCAGACAATTACATTATAACCCATATTATCAGTTACAAATAATTTGCCGCTGTGATAAAACACATGATTAACAGCACCGCCAACTTCGAAGTTTTTGGTGGGAATAAACTTGTTGCTTTGATTCAGATATCCAATGGATAGGTTTGATTTTCCCTTGCCGAATTCTCCCTGAGTAAGGACAGCAATACTAGTATTAGCTATTTCAGGGTAAAAAATTGACTGAATAGGATTAGGAGCTGTTTCGCCTGATTCTGTTAAAGTACTGTTTGTCAAATCATAAATATGAATTTTACCGGTAACGTCAAGACCGTCAACAGTAGTAATAAGCAGTTTATTATCATGATAATCAATCGCCGAGGCATCAATCTGAGCAAAATTATCATTTGATATTGTTTCACCATCCAGGTCGAGAACAATTATTTTCCCTTCGAGTGGTAACCACAATGATTGTGATTCATCATCTATTGCCGGACGAAACGGACGATAATTAAGGTACTCATCAAATTCCATTACCATGCGTGCTTCTTCATCCGGATGCTCCAGCACCCACCATGATGATTTTACATCACCATCGTCGTATTTGTCGTTATAGTTATTATCAATACCCGCACAAAAGATGTGCAATTTAGGGTATCCATTTTCACCTGTTTTCCCTTTAATAGCCTTCATCGGGCTGGGACCTACTTTGTAGGTATTAGTAATGTCGAATGTATAGTTTTGAGCAGAAAGCTTATTGGCTGCAGTTATTAGCAATGCTAAAGCTAAAAATCTTATCAAATTGTACATAATAAATCCCCATAATTATTTTATTTTGAATAATAAACGAGATGAGAATTTATGCTATAAGATATGCATGCCTCCTGATAAAAATCAGGTTTTTTTTTGCGTTCCCATCGCGTTTGTACGTCGCAAACTTCCAATGAGTGCTCCCCGGCAGATATTCTGACTCTACTTTCAAACCTTGCACCCCACCTTCCCATAAAATTAATACAGTGGCTGTCTTCGACGACAAGGGATGCTCGTACGGTATCACAGCGGCGCAACCGTGCAGGATTTTCACCTGCTTCCCTAAATATCAAAAAAACTTTAATATTTATTCCGGCGAACATTTCAGAGTACAAAAATAGTTCTTTTGTCTTTATAATCAAACTTTTTTACAATATTATTTTTTGAAATTAGTTTTTTCGATTTGTCATTTCAAGCAACCCGGAATCATCCTAATTTGCTTAATGAGTACTTTTAAAAATCTTAATCGGGAGTATAGTGAATGAACAGCAAAATAACTGTAAGTGCAATTATTAACAACAACATAGATAAAGTTTGGGAATGCTATGTCAATCCTGCTCATATATGCAACTGGAACTTTGCATCTGATGACTGGGAGTGCCCACATGTCGAGA
>JANJXE010000037.1 GCA_024709185.1 Paludibacter sp. | reverse complement strand
TTTACAAATTTGCGGTTCGAAGGACGAATGATGTGCAATTGATTGTCCGGACTATTTCCCGAAACAGACAGACACTGATCCTTTAACACAATCGTATCCAGTTGTTGTCCCGACACAAATGGATTTTCAATATCCACACTCCAGGGTTCTCCTTCGGGTTGAATACCCACACCACACACCGAACTACTACCGAAATTGATGAAAAAGTGCTGAATACCCGATTTTGTAATTATTTTTCTGATTTTTTCAATTGCATATCCTTTGGCAAAAGCACCCAAATCAAACCTGATCTCCGCATCTTCAAAATAGACAGTCTTAGCTTCCTTATCAAGTTGAAGTTTCGTAAAATCGCGCAGGGTGATGTCGAACAAACCCAGAGTAAGTCGATGGTAAAGCTCACAATCGTTGATAATACTCCACAGTTCGTCACTTACCGGCACCGGCTGCGTGGCTGCCAGCCTGTTGACACGCGAAATTTCACTTTCGCCCGCAAAACGATTCATAATCTGATCCAGCTTTTCGAGCTCTGCCACTACATTCTCCCAAACCTTCACTCCTTTTGAAACTTTATCGACAACAAGATGAAGTTCAAAACGAGCGCCCATGATGTACAAAAGGGAACCCTCAAACACCGATCGGGATGGGTAATAATGATAAAATACGGTTGTCATTTTTCAGCTGGTATTATTGCATAGTACAAAGGTAGACTATGCCAGCTACCTTTACCGGCAAAAAAGCGTAAAGGTATCTTCAAAAAACGTTGAATATTGATGAATCAACAGCTATTCGGGGGTAAATAAGCGGAAAAGGGCGTCCACTAATACAATCAGGTGAATTTCTGACGGTATTCGAGGGGAGTGTAACCTTTAAACTTTTTGAAAATGCGTGAGATATTTTTGTAATCGTTGAAGCCCGATTCGAATGCCAGTTCGATGAGGGGAAGATCGGTGCTGATGAGTAAGTTCGCATAGCGTTCGACCCTGCAATAGAGCACAAACTGGTAGGTGGAAATGCCCACTTCTTTTTTAAATTTCATTTCAAGATTACGACGCGACAAAGGCACCAAATGCGTCAGCGTCTCAATATTTATATCCTGGATAAAGTTCTCCTCTATATATTTTACGACCTCGAGAATGTACTTGTTCGATATATTATAGCGTTCAGTCGACAACCGTTGCTCAACCCGAATGGGATTAATGACAATATTAAAAGGTTTCTTACGCTCTTTAGTCATCAGCTGGTGCATCAACTTACCCACTTCGTAACCTCCTTTTTCCACATCGAGTACGATAGAAGAAATGGGCGGATCAGACAGGTTACAGATAAGCTCGTCGTTGTCGACTCCCAGCAGCGCTATATCCTGTGGAATATTTATATTGTTTATTTTACAAATTTCTGAGATCTGCAATGCAAAATTATCGTCACAGGCAAATAAAGCGATGGGCTTAGGCAGAGAAATCAACCATTTTTCGAGCACTACCATATCCTGATGAAACTGCTCTTCGTCGAAATTCTCGGTTTCGAAATAAAAATAGTTTCCACCGATTTTTTCCACTTCGTGGCGGAAACCTTCGGCCCGTTCGCGCGACCAAATTACACGGCGGTTGCCATAGAAGGCAAAATTCCGGAAGCGTTTCTGATAAAAAAAACGGGCTGCCATAGCACCGGTGCCTACATAATTTCCGGTAAGGTTCGAAAATAACTGACTTCGCTCCTTAATGTTTTGCAACACTACAGGAATCCCCAGGGTGCTCAAAATCTGACTTTCTTCGTTGTCCCAGTGAGCCAGCACAGCATCGGCTTTCCATTCTTTCGCCCATTTTACAACCCCCTCCTTACCATACAATGCTTTGTAATACGATGGTAAGCGGTAAAAAATCCAGGGACCGTTTTCCTTGGAATACTGTACAAGCCCCCTCAGCAATTTACGGCTAAATTCACTGGAATAATCGATCAATAGTAAGATCTTGACGATTTTGTGTTTTTCAGATTCCTGAGACATGGGTGCGTATTATTACAAATTGCTATACGGCAATTGGATTCACCACGAAAGCTAAACCAACCGGCTAACAAAATTACAATATAGTACGCAACAAACCTACTTTTTTTGATTTTTTGGGAATTCCTTAGTAATTTCGGTATATTCTCAGGGCATTCAGAATGGGTTCTCCCTTCACAGGGATGAATTTAATTCGAATGCCATTTCCGTTTTCTGCATTCACCACAAACTTTTTACTTAAGGCAGTGAGCTCGCCCACTTCGGCGGCTACATTGAGATTGCGAATAACAGGGACATCATTTATTGACACACTGAAAATCCGTTCGTCGATATCATCGGCTATGGCATCATCGCCAAGATTATAAACCAGCACTTTGGTCGTTTTCGACATCAGTTCGGCAAAATACAGGGTGATGGTATATTCTCCATCGGGCACATCCAGATTAAACTCTTCGATGCCATGGCGCATCGTTTGAAATACGGGATCGATGTCGGTAGCGAGGATGTTTAAATCCGAGGCCGGCTGTTGGCCGTGGCGGGTGCGTTTTACATAGTTTTTTCCACCTGTATAACCCCAGCTTCCCGGCGTGTAGGGCTTTTCAGGAAGCCAAATCACCGACTTGTCTTTTTCTTCAAAGTACCGTTTGCTTCCCAGCATCACATTCAGCGATTCAAACGGGAGGCGTTCCTCATCCGGAACAAAAAAAGGTTGCGCTTCGTCGAGCCGGGCGGGAATCATCCGGAAGTCGATGCGAAGCATATCACGCACGGATTGCGCTTCAGCAGGCCCAACTGCTTCGTTAACGGATTGCGCTTCAGCAGGCCCCACTGCTTTCATCAGGGAATGTGAATTAGCGTACCCCACCGCTTCCATCACATTCTCACCATTTACAAAAGGTACGCTGAAAGTTGCTATGGCATCGGTAGTTGGTTGTTTTCCAAGAGATTTCCCGTTCAGAAAAAGCTCGACTGCCGCCAGGTTGGAATACACTTTTACCGGTTGATTACAGGTATTGTCAGCTGAGGCATTCCCCCCGCGAATAGTCCAGTTGCGGCCGCCGATATTGACAATGGGGGTTTTTCGAAGCAGGGCCTGATAGTGCAGATAGGTATCCTTCACCTGTCGGGTGGTCGAAACAATTCCCTTGCTGTTGATGTGCGGAACTGCATTTCCCCTGTCCTCGGAGTGAAAATCGTTGAGATTCCAGATAGTGGCTCCTACAACAAACGTACGCTCCATAATGGCTTTATAATACACCTCGTGGTACAGATTGGCCCATTCCTGGGTATAATCGAAACGCACGGGTTCAAACGAATGCAATCGAGGATCCACATCGGCGCCATACTCGGTGATAAAAAAAGGCTTCCCCTTCAGCTTTGCCTGCACTTCATCGAGGTACTTTCCAAAGCCGTCGAAGGTATTTCCATACCAACCCTGGTACAAATTCCATCCAATTAACATGGGGATGCGGGTTAATCCGGCGGATTCGTAGCGTTCAAAACTTCCGTGGAAGGGGATTATGGTGTAACGGTACGGGTCATCAAGGCGAATTTGTTTTTCAATGCGTTCGGCCAGACTACCCACCGATTTCAGGTATATTGAGTGCCGGACGGAATCAGTACTAAAAGGTGGTCGCAGCATTACTTCATTCATATACGACCAAATGAGTACCGATGGTCGGTTATAATCCTGAAAGACCATTTCCCGGGCCATTTCAATACTGTTTCTGCTGAATTCTTCGTTTTCGGTAATCGCATTCACAATGGGTATTTCAACAGAAGTGATAATGCCCAGTTTATCGCACATCTCCATCACCACCGGATCCTGTGGATAATGCGATACCCGTAGGAAGTTGCCTCCCATCTCTTTCAGCATCTTCACATCCCGCACATGGATTTCGTCGGGAAGTGCATTTCCCATCCTATCGTAACACTGATGACGGTTGGTACCGATTAATTTATAGGGTTTTCCATTCAGGAAAAATCCTTTTTCGGCAGAAAACTCATACCAGCGCAGTCCAAGCGGTTGATACAACTCATCGAGCACCCGGCCTGTTTTCTCCTCCAGTATACGGGTACGAATCCTGTAGATTGAAGGCGACTCAGGGCACCACAAAGCAGGATGCTGAATCACCAATTGCTGGGTATTCTCCTGATGAACCGACGACTTTACAGTATTCACTTTCGCTTTGACACTTACCACTTCTTTTTTATCTGAAGGATTAAAAACCGTATGCTCCACAATCAGTTTTTTATCCTGTGACGAAGCATTGGTGAGCAGGGTTTTAATCTCTACCCTCGCCTGCTTCTCATTCACCGATGGAGTGGTGATGTAAATCCCTTCGGAAGCATAATGGGTGGTTGAAACGTGTTGCTTTTCGGTAACTATGAGAAATACATCGCGGTAGATACCCCCGAAAAACGTAAAATCGGCAGTCAGCGGAGGAATCAATTCGTTGTACCGGTTGTTTACTTTCACAGCGATCAGGTTTTTCGTACCTGCTTTTACCAACGGAGTAATATCGAAACTAAAACGCGTATAACCTCCCACATGCGTACCAGCGCTCTTACCGTTCACAAACACTTCCGTTTCCTGATTAGCCCCTTCAAAATAAATCGTTATCTGCTTGTTGGAATAATCTGCTGGAAGTTCGACAGTTCGACGGTACCACCCGATACCTCTGTAATAACCGGGCTCATCGTCCATCACATCCGTTTTATTCCAGGTATGCGGCAAATTAACCATCTCCCAGCCTGTATCAGCAACATCCGGATTAAACGCAAGAGCTATATCCTGTTGCAAAAATCTCCAGTTATCATTGATGGAAAACTTTATACGTGCTGAAAAAGCAGAACCAGCTGTTACTAACAGCAGTAGAATGAAGAATACGTTGCGGAATCTAATCATTGTTTAAAATTTGGAGTATGGAATGCAAAAATAGCTCTGTACTGTATGTTAGCATAGTACTATTGTCCATTTATTCTGGTAAAATCATCCAAAACAACAAACTTCATTCTCAATCAAAAAAATAATTGTTTTTATGAACTAAGATTCTAAAAATCTGAATGATTTTCGTATCCTTGCAAGAGCAAAATTCGGATATTTGCAACAGTTGCGTACGTTATGCAACCTACATCCATAAAATAAGAAAATTAAATTCACATGAAATTCTACTATCTCGTTCTCCTGCTTTTTTTTCCAGTTATTGCAACTGCACAAAGCAGCGGGTCACTTGACCAGAACAACCTTTCACAAACACTTGGCATTGCATCAGAACAGGCACTTTCGCTGTACCGGGATGTACAGCCCCTCATGGGCCGACTGCCACGAACCACCGATAAAACAGGAAAGCTGGTTACGTCGGATGACAGGTGGTGGACAAGTGGATTTTTTCCGGGCACTTTGTGGTACCTGTATGAATTTTCCGGAAAAGAAGAGCTTCGAAAAGCGGCCCTGGAGATGACCGAACGGGTACGCAATCAGCAATACACCACTGATAATCACGACGTGGGATTCATGATTTATTGTAGTTTCGGAAATGC
This sequence comes from Paludibacter sp., assembly GCA_024709185.1. Lineage (GTDB taxonomy): Bacteria > Bacteroidota > Bacteroidia > Bacteroidales > Paludibacteraceae > Paludibacter. Next base: position 121 of record JANJXE010000037.1, on the reverse strand, counting down.
CTACCGGCTCACCGGCGATACCAGTTTAAAAAAGGTAATTGTGAACGCAGCCAAATCCCTGTCCACCCGTTATAATCCCGTAACCGGCACCATTAAATCGTGGGACAACCGCCGATGGCAG
>JANJXE010000367.1 GCA_024709185.1 Paludibacter sp. | reverse complement strand
AAAGAAGTTCCCTGGTTCAGGGCCAACTATTTGCTGAGGGCAATGACTTTACAACCCGGAAAATACAGTGTAGAATTCAGGTTCGAGCCGGTTTCGTACTTTACCGGAAATACGATAGCTCTTATTTCGTCTATCGTACTTTTGCTGCTGATTGTTGCATTTTTGGTGGTTCGTTTTAAAACCATCGCTAAAAAATAAGTTGAAATGGCTAAGGAAAAAGAAAAAAAGAAATTTAGCGTTGGCAACATCCACATAACATCCACCCTGAGTATGTCGATGGTGTTGTTTATGATAGGAATGGTGGTGCTGTTGGTATTTGTAGCCCACGAGATGAGTACACGTTTGCGGGAAAACATCAGCCTATCGCTGATTTTAAAAGATGATATCAGTTCTACCGAGTTGACCCGTATTCAGCAGTACCTGACTAATTCACCTTTTGCACGTGAAAGCAAGCTCATTTCGAAAGAAGATGCATTAAAAGAACACATAGCTGATATGGGTGAAGACCCGTCTAAGTTTTTAGGATTCAACCCGCTGATGGCTTCTATTGAAGTGAAATTATACGCCGATTACGCACAGGTTGACAGCGTGGAACTTATCGAATCGAAACTTAAAAAGTTTAAAAGTATCGATCGGATTGCCTATCAGAAAGATATAGTGGCCATGGTAAACGATAATATTGCGCGCATCAGCTTCATACTGCTGGGATTTGCCATCGTTCTCCTGCTGATTTCCATTGCATTAATTAACAACACGATCAAGGTATCGATCTATGCAAATCGATTTTTAATCAATACAATGAAACTGGTAGGCGCCACGCCCTGGTTTATCCGTAAACCCTATATCCTGCGCGGCATGATCAATGGCTTTCTGGCAGCTTTGCTGGCTTTGGTAATGCTTGGATCGCTCATGGCATACATAGCCAGGGAAACCGACATCAACCTGTTTACCATGTCGCCGGGAACGCTGGCGGCGGTGGCCGGAATTGTTATATTCCTTGGACTTATCCTCACCGCTGTGTCATCGTACATGGCAGTAGGTCGCTACCTGAGAATGAAAACCAACGATATGTACTTCGTTTAATACACATACAAAATGGAAAAGAACCCCCGTTTTACCCTGGCAAAAATCAACCTGTACCTTATTGCCGCAGGATTTTTAATTACCGTTATTGGCTTTTTTCTAATGAGTGGCTCAACAACGGTTGTAGAATTTAATCCCGATATCTTCAGTCACCGCCGTATTACTGTGGGACCGATGGTTTCGTTTTTCGGCTTTTTGTTCATCATTTTTGCTATTCTGTTTAAACCGAAGTCGAAATGAGTGTATTCGAAACGATCGTTATTGCTATCGTTGAGGGGCTAACCGAATTTTTACCCGTATCGTCGACAGGACATATGATAATTACACAAAACCTGCTTGGAATGGAAAGCAGCGATTTTGTGAAGGCATTTACGGTGAACATTCAGTTTGGAGCTATTCTTTCGGTGGTGGTATTGTACTGGAAACGTTTTTTTCAGAGCATTGCCTTTTACAAGAACCTGTTGATAGCCTTTTTACCTGCAGCCCTTATTGGATTTCTGGCGGGTGACTTTATCGATAGTATGCTCGAAAATGTGGTTGTAGTTGCAGTGATGCTTGTATTGGGCGGTATACTTATGTTATTTGTTGATAAGTGGTTTGCCAAGACTGATGAAGATCAGGAGATGAACTGGAAACGTTCGCTGAAAATCGGTTTCTTTCAGTGCATTGCCATGATACCCGGTGTTTCACGTTCAATGGCCACCATTGTTGGCGGAATGTCGTCGGGATTATCTCGTAAAAATGCTGCCGAGTTTTCATTCTTTCTGGCAGTTCCCACTATGGCAGCGGCAGCCGGGTATAAGTTGCTGAAACTGATTCTCGATCCTGCGGGTAGTGCGATGCTTAGCGAGCACCTGACTACTTTGCTGATTGGAAATTTGGTGGCCTTTCTGGTGGCCATGGCAGCCATTCGCTTTTTTATTAGTTTTTTAACTAAATATGGGTTTAAAGCTTTCGGTTATTACCGGATTATAATTGGAGTGCTTATTTTGATTTTAGTGCTTACAGGTAGCGACCTGAGCGTAATATAATAAAATGAATATACAAGAGGGAGAAATTTTTTACGTTGACAAACCCCTGAACTGGACCTCCTTCAACCTGGTGAATAAAATCAGGTGGAAGATACAGAAAACAATGCGTGTGAAGCATGTCAAGGTGGGTCATGCAGGAACACTTGATCCGCTGGCAACAGGTGTAATGATCATCTGCACCGGCAAAGCTACTAAGCGAATCGAAGAGTTTCAGTACCAGACCAAGGAATATATTGCGACCCTGGAACTGGGAGCAACCACGCCCTGCTTCGACAAGGAATTACCCATCGATGCCACCTATCCTACCGAACACATAACAAAGGAATTGGTGGATATAGTCATTCCGACTTTTACCGGTGAAATCTGGCAGGTTCCACCTGTATATTCAGCAGTGAAAGTGGATGGTAAACGTGCGTACGATTATGCCCGCGACGGTCAGGAAGTAGAGCTGAAGCCAAAATTGCTAGTGATTGATGAAATTGAGGTACTCTCGTTTGAACCTCCTTTTCTCACCATTAGGGTGGTGTGCAGCAAAGGGACGTATATCCGTGCTTTGGCCCGCGATATTGGCCTTGCCCTCAACAGCGGTGCTCACCTGTCGGCTTTACGGCGTACGCGTATCGGAGAAATTACAGTAGATCAGTGCAGTGACATTTTGCCCCTGATCGATCATATAGAAAAAGAATTGCTAAAGCGTAATGAAAACGCCGGTGATCCGGTGAATTAACAGAGAGAGGAAGGAAATATGAAGTTATCAAAATTTAAGTTTAAATTGCCGGAGGAATTAATTGCTCAGTACCCGGCACGCCACCGCGATGAATCTCGTCTGATGGTACTCGATCGTCAAACCGGCGCTATCGAACATAAGTTGTTTAAGGATGTGTTGCAGTATTTTAACGAAGACGATTTGTTCATTTTTAACGATACCAAGGTTTTCCCGGCCCGCATGTACGGCAACAAGGAAAAAACAGGTGCCCAAATCGAAGTTTTTCTGCTGCGTGAACTTAATCAGGAAATGCGCCTGTGGGACGTATTGGTGGAACCTGCACGGAAAATCCGTATTGGCAATAAACTGTATTTCGGCGACGACGATTCGCTGGTTGCTGAAGTAATCGACAATACTACATCACGAGGACGAACCTTGCGGTTTTTGTTCGACGGTACCCATGAGGAGTTTAAAAAAGTACTCT
>JANJXE010000353.1 GCA_024709185.1 Paludibacter sp. | reverse complement strand
AAAGAATAAGATTAAAAACAAATTTCATGATGTTGAAGTATAAATTATAGTTAAATTTTTACGTTTGTAATATTATCTATGATTAATCGTGGCTGTTTGGCCTGTTAATAAATACTCACTCCAAACAACGCTGCTAGTGTGTTTTCCGAAGGATGCTTAATCTTCACCGTTATTAATCGTGTTTCGATATTTTGTGGTAATTGTATCTTGTTTACAGTTTGATGATTGTCCACCTTAGCCAACAGCACATTGCCATTCTCATCTGTCACTTCAAATTCCCGCACACAAAACGGCATTACCGAATCAAAATGCCCCATCTGCACATTTTCCATGGCATGATCGGCATCGGTGTCGAAAAACAGTGTAATCTGCGAAAGCCAGACTTTCTTCTCCCAGCGAAGGGTGAGAGTCGGGTTGGCATCATCGGGACTCGCTACCCAGGCATTGGTGCCTACCAACGGCCGAAGAATTTCGTTGCGCACCTGTTCTGCTTCAAAGGCTTCGATGGCCGGCTCGAATTTCAGGGCAATGTTCTTTCCTTTTGGCCGACGAAGCGGACACCAGAATTCGAAACTGTCCACACCAATGCCTTCTGGTGCTATTTGTGCTCCGTAGTTTGAAACGGCCGGATTCTGATAGTTGAACACCGACATGACTCCGGTTATTAATTGATCGCTTTCAGCCAGCTTAACCAGCGGATTCTTCATAAAGCAAATGAAATAATAACCTTTTTCTATGCCCAGCTCGTCGAAACGGATCTCAACTTCATGCTCACCAGCTTTTAAGTCACAGGTTTTCTTGTACAAAAGGGCATCCGGGGTGAAATTTTCTTTCTTGTAACTTGTGCGGAGTTGTATTTCCAGCTGGGTGGCTTCTTTGCTGTCAGCAATGAATCGTATGACAGGTACTGCATCTTTCAGGGGCAATAACATCGCTACCGGAAAGTCGAGGGTGAAAAATGTTGTGCTTCTTTTAAGCTCTGATAGTTTTAGTTCGCTGGAAGCTTCGACGACGGCATCAGCAGCAGTGCCACTGAATTTATTAAGTCGAAGCTGAGGAATGTATTGTCCTGTGGCAATCAGCGCCCGTTGAAGGGTTTTGATTTCTTCCGGTTCAATATAGGATGACGGTTTTTGCTTGTTTTTAATGCAAAGTGCTGCAGCCATTCCAATGGCTTGTCCGCCATGTGCCGAGGTACACATCACACGACTCGAGCCAAATGCCACATGCGAAGCACTCATTAATCGTCCGCCAATAAACAGGTTTTCAATGTCGTAACTTACGTAGCAACGGTAGGGTATGGGATAAACACCCTTCGAATGCCATTGGTTACAACCGTTTTTGGCACTGTAAACTCCATCGGCCGGATGCAGGTCGATGGACCAGCCACCATAGGCTACCGAGTCGTAATGTCCCCGCTGCTCCACCACATCCTGCTGGGTCAGCATATAATGTCCCTTGAAGCGACGACTTTCGCGTTTGCCGGGACTAACTCCCACCCATTCAAGGGTGAAATTGGCTGCTTCAGGATATTTTCCTGAGTTTTTGATGTAATCCCAAATGCCGTAAATCACTTTCCACAGCTCGTATTTAATGGCCTCTGTGTCGTGAATCGTGTCCATCCGGCCTCCATACTCCAGCCACCAGTATTTACATCCGTGTTGATTGGTGCTGAAATAGTCAGGTCTCATTAGTTTGGGAATCGCAGTTTCCACATCTTTCAACGCAAAATCAGGTGCGGTATACTGAACCGGTTTACCAGTATCTTTCATATAAAAGAAGATGCTGTGACCCAGCAGTTCTCCGTATTCCTTTTCCGGAGCAAAAAGCTCCATATGTTCTTCTTTATCTTCGGCCCCAATGCGAAACGAAGCACCCGAAAGATAGGATACAATGCCATCGCCGGAACAATCGGCAAAGAGGTCGGCATGGAACGTATAAACAGTTTGATTTTGTGGATTGAAGGCCTTTACCGAAGCGATACTGGTTTCCGACGATTTCTCAATGTCCATCACGATGGTATTCAGGTACAAACTGATGTTCTTCTCTGCCAATACCTTATCGATAAGCACCATGTCAAACAACACCGGATTACCCTCTTTGTTGCGGTACGTATTTTCAACTAAAATTTCATCGATTACACCTCCCTCACGACTCCATCGGTTATTGTTGCCCATGTGTGAGGTGGCTCCCAGCACCCAAAGGCGGACTTCGCTCGAAGCATTTCCTCCCAGCACAGGCCGGTCTTGTAGTAAAGCAACCTTCACTCCTTCACGGGCAGCAGTGATTGCACAACACACCCCGGTCATTCCTCCTCCCACTACTACTAAATCGACTTTCTTCTCCAGTGAAGTAAGTTCTCTGTTGTTCTCAAAATTCTGAATAATCATATAGTGATTGTCTTTTCGCGTTGATTGTATAAGTAAAGCATTGCTTCAGCTTATGTATGCTTATTTTTTATCAAGTTTGCTTTTTCTGATTTTAATGAAAATCCAGGCTCCGAATGCAATCAGCACCGATGAAATTGCTACGACTACCAGTCTGTCAAAGCCTGATGCCATCATACCAAGTACAAAAACAGCCAGGCCCGACAATCCGATTCCCAAACCTATTACCTGGTAACTTTGTTTGTTTTCGGAAGCTGCATCCTGCGTTTTTTCAAGCCCTGACTCAATTTCCCGTTGCTGGCGCCAAATGTTGAATTCGCGGAGTTTCGGATCTTCAAGCCCTCTGATCATCAGGTAGATTTCGGAAACCAGCATGATTAGTACCGGAACGATAGCTCCAACCAGCATTTCGGTTGCTCTGTCGAGGGAGATGCTTAACAACGGGGGTGCTGCAAATTTGAAAAAGGCATTTATTCCCAAACTTAGTAAAGTAGCCGTAAGTACAGTGCTTGCATTCTGGCGTTTCGAAAAGAGCGACCAGATCAGTGGCAGATACAGCGGAACGCCGGTGAGTGCCGCCACACTGATCACCACATTCACAATTCCTCCCATTAGTGGAATCAGTAAGGCCACGACGATGGACAGCAAACCGAAACCAATAGTGGAGTACCTGGCTATTTTCATTAATTTCTCGTTGGAAGCTTCCGGTTTCAGGCGTTTGTATATATCGTTGGTAAAAACTCCGGCAGCAATATTGAGTGATCCGTTCAGCGAGCTTGCTGTGGCAAACACCATCCCGCCCAACATCAATCCAAGTAATCCCTTAGGTAATGCCTGTTTACACATCAGCAGGTAGGCGCCCTCATCGGCCAGTCCCGAAAGTTCAGGATTCATCACCCTGTAAATCATGGGAGGCAGCATCCACAAAACGGGAGCAATCAGGTATAAAGATCCGAACAGCAACCCTACTTTACGGGCATCACCAGGCTTACTCACCGTGGTATAACGTTGTACATACGACCAGTTTCCTCCCAGAAAAAACAAATTGTAAACTGCAAAGGCGACAATAAACAGGGGTGAGAATTCTCCATTGAATACCTTGAAAAATCCTTCCGGAGTATTTTCAAGAAACTGACTTACTCCACCAACTTCCCTGAAGGAAAGAGGCACCACTATCAATACAGCTGCGGTAAGTATCACAAACTGAAGCACATCAGTCACTACCACTGCCCTTAGCCCACCGGCTGTAACGTAAAGAATACAAATTCCGCCCAATAATAAGATGGATGACTGTAATGGAAAGCCTGTGGAAACTTCCACTATTTTGGCAACCGGGTACAAAAAAGCTCCGGTTGTGAACAGGGAAATCAACAGAAATATATAGGTGTACGTTTTTTGTACATTTACACCCAGGCGATGGGTTACATATTCAGCTGCAGTAAGTATATTCGCTTTTTTCCATCGGGGCGCAATAAACATCCCCACGGCAAACCCGGCCATGCTCATCGTCAACTGTATCGTAATGGCTACCCATCCATAACTATAGGCGATGGAGCCCCAAACCACAAAAGTACCAGCCGAAAAGAATCCCATAAAAAGTGACAATCCGCTGATCCACCAGGGCACATTGCCTCCGGCTGCGAAGAAACTCTTCATGTTTGTTCCTGTTTTCGAGAAGGAAAGTCCGGCTACAAGAATACCGGCAGTAAAAAGGAAGATGGTGATGTAATCTAAAACTGACATTTGTTGCGTTTTTGATGGTTAATCCGACGAACAAATGTAAGCTGGAATATTGTTTAAAGAATATGCGAAGAAGAAATAAATGCAATGTAATCGTTTACAAAGGATTGAAAATCATTGTAAACGATTACAGAATTTAACAATTATCCGGCTATTTGGTGAGCCTGGTGTTAATCGACGATTTGCGAACGTTCATTTTTGCAGTCAGACTTTCGGTACGATAGGGTACTTTTCCCTCACTTTCGATTTGTTCCAGCAATAGTTTAGCAGCTGTTTCGCCTATCTCAAAGGTGGGTTGCTTTATGCTGGTCAGGGGAGGATCAATTAATGGTGCGATTTCCGATTCTGAGAATCCAACCAGGGCCACATCCTCAGGACACTTTAGGCCAGCCTCCTTCATCGCTGTTAAAATACCAAGAGCGGTA
>JANJXE010000347.1 GCA_024709185.1 Paludibacter sp. | reverse complement strand
AATTTTGTTAATTCAAAAATTAAAACATAGATTTTGGATTTTTTGTATCAATATTTGTTTTACCACCAACAAATAAGGAAATTAATTTTTAGTAAAATGCCCTATCATAGTCAAATATGAATTTTAATCAGCTAATAAAATACTATCTTTGTTTTCGAAAATAACACTAAAAGAAAAATGAAAACAGATATAGACATAGCGCACGAAGTAGAACTGGAGAAAATTTCAAAGGTTGCTGAAAAGCTTGGTATTAAGAAAAGTCAGATCATTTCGTACGGACCCTACATGGCAAAAATTCCCTGCTGCCTGATTGATAGTAAAAAAGCAAAAAAGAGTAAACTGATATTGGTGACAGCCATTACTCCCACGAAGGCCGGAATTGGAAAAACGACAGTTTCAATCGGACTAAGTCTGGGATTGAATAAAATAGGTAAACTGGCATCAGTTGCATTACGCGAACCATCGCTGGGACCTGTATTCGGAATGAAGGGCGGTGCCGCTGGTGGTGGATATGCGCAGGTATTGCCAATGGAGAATATCAACCTTCATTTTACGGGTGATTTTCATGCGATTACATCGGCCAACAACACCATTGCTGCCCTGCTCGATAATTACATCTACCAACACCGCGATCAGGCAGATGGAATTAAACAGGTACTTTGGAAACGGGTGCTCGATGTAAACGACCGTAGTCTAAGACAGATCATTACCGGATTGGGTGGTCTTACCAATGGAGTTCCGGCCGAAACTGGTTTCGATATTACACCGGCATCTGAAATCATGGCCATTTTATGTCTCTCGGAAAACGAAGCAGATTTGAAACGTCGGATTGAAAAAATCCTTCTGGGCTACACTTTTTCAGGAAAACCTTTTACAGTAAGTGATTTAGGTATTGCAGGAGCCATCACCGTATTGCTGAAAGACGCTATGCATCCCAACCTGGTACAAACCACTGAGAATACGCCTGCCTTCATTCACGGAGGTCCTTTTGCCAATATTGCACATGGATGTAATTCGCTGGTAGCTACAAAAATGGCCATGAATTATTCGGAATATGTGGTTACTGAAGCCGGATTTGGTGCTGATTTGGGTGCTGAAAAATTTCTGAATATTAAATGCCGTAAATCGGGACTTCAACCAGCTTTATCGGTGTTGGTGGTGACTTCTCAGGCCCTGAAAATGCATGGTGGAGTACCAGTAAAAGAAATCAAAAGCGAAAATCACGAAGGTTTGATAAAAGGCTTTGAAAACATGGATCGGCACATTGAAAATCTGAAATCGTTCGGACAAAAAGTGCTGGTAGCCTTTAACAAATATGCTTTCGATACCGATGCTGAAATAGCACTTATTCGCGAGCATTGCGAAATGCAGGAAGTAGGATTTGCAGTCAACAATGCTTTTGCAGAAGGCGGTGAAGGTGCGGTTGAACTGGCTCAAAAAGTAGTGGAGATGACTGCTGATAAAGTGCACAAGCCCATTCATTTTACGTATAAAGATACAGATAAAATAGAACGTAAAATTGAAAAAATTGCCCAGAAAATTTATGGAGCCCGTAGGGTATTGTTTTCTGAAAAAGCCCTGGCCATGATTCCAAAGTTTGAAGCTATGGGTGCTGATACCTATCCGGTTTGCATTGCTAAAACCCAATATTCATTTTCGGATGATGAAAAAGCGTATGGTTCGGTACATGACTTTGATTTTCACATAAACGATTTGGTACTAAACAACGGAGCTGAGTTTATTGTAGCAATTGCGGGTAAAATTATGCGCATGCCGGGATTGCCTAAAGAACCACAGGCCAAGTATATCGACCTGAAAAATGGAGTGATAAGTGGACTAAGTTGAGTAGAGACTAGCTGGTTGGAGTATGCTGAACTAACAAGTTTACAGAACAGTCAAATTCGTTAGAGGCTAACCATCTGGCTAATAATTGTTAAGAATTTTAAAACATATATGAATGCTTATTCATATATTCATACTAATAAGTACATTTGCCAAAAAATTTACGCTATGCAACGGAAACATATCATTTTTCTACTTTTTATACTGTTGGTTCAGAACAGTATAGGTCAGATTTTTGAACCCATCAAGTGGTCGCATGAATTAAAAATAACCGGCAAGACTACTGGTGAGATTATTCACAAGGCAACGATTGAGGATAACTGGCATTTGTACGGAATGAATATTCCCGAAAATGGTCCGCGACCTACCCGCATTGTGTATGAAAACATAGTAAATGCTCAAAAATCAGGCGGTATCATTGCTAAGTCGAAGCTCTTGGAGGTGTACGACAACAGTTTTCAGATGAACCTGACCTGGTATGCCAAGGAAGCTGTTTTTGTACAAAAAATCACCTTTAAAGATGCATCAAAGGTAAAAGTGGAAGGCTATGTGGAATACATGGCATGCGACGATGAACGCTGTCTGCCGCCTGCACAGGATGAGTTTTCACTTGGAAATGCAAAGGCAGTAGCCGCCGCTGAGCCAGCACTTGCCAATCCACCCACAGCAGATTATATCGAAGCTGCCGTTATCGAGGAGTTAGCAGTAGCTGAAACAGACAGTCTCGCTACTCCTTCAACGGTTAATGCACAAGCACTAACTGACTACTGGACACCAGTTATCGACGAGTTACGTTCATTTGGCAATCAATTGGGTAACGCCGGCGGCATTTCGCTCTGGCTTATTTTTATCGCTGGTTTAGTGGGAGGTTTTCTGGCCTTATTCACGCCCTGCGTTTGGCCCATTATTCCAATGACAGTTAGTTTCTTCCTGAAAAGGTCGGAAAACAAAAACCGTGGCCGCCGCGATGCGATTCTTTACGGTTTATCCATCATCATTATTTATGTTTTACTGGGATTATTGATAACGGTGGTATTCGGAGCCAGTGCACTCAACAGTATGTCAACCAACGCCGTATTCAACCTCTTGTTTTTTGCATTATTGGTTGTGTTCGCCATTTCCTTCTTCGGTGCTTTCGAAATAACACTTCCCGCATCGTGGTCGAATAAACTGGATGCGAAAGCTGAATCCACAGCCGGATTTCTGAGCATCCTCTTTATGGCGTTTACCCTGGTGTTGGTATCCTTCTCCTGCACAGGACCGATTATCGGAACTTTGTTGGTAGAAGTTTCAAGTACCGGTTCCCTGTTGGCTCCAGCGATAGGTATGCTGGGTTTTGCAACAGCCCTGGCAATTCCCTTTACCTTCTTTGCCTTCTTCCCTTCCCTGCTGAAAGCGATGCCCAAATCGGGCGGTTGGCTGAATACGGTAAAAGTGGTACTTGCCTTCCTCGAACTGGCGCTGGCACTCAAATTTCTTTCGGTTGCCGACCTGGCGTATGGATGGAGAATCCTCGACCGTGAAGTATTCATTTCGCTGTGGATAGTGATTTTTGCACTGTTGGGCTTCTACCTACTGGGAAAAATTCGTTTCTCTCACGACAGCGAAAGCAAGCACACATCGGTTTTGGGAACGTTCATGGCCATCATTTCCCTTTCATTTGCGGTGTACATGGTACCCGGTCTGTGGGGTGCACCATTGAAAGCGATCAGCGCTTTCGCACCTCCGCTTACTACTCAGGATTTCAATCTGTACGACAGCGAAGTACACGCAAAATTCATGGATTATGATCTGGGCATGAAGTATGCAGCCGATAACGGAAAACCAGTAATTGTTGATTTTTCTGGTTATGGATGTGTTAATTGCCGTAAAATGGAAGCTTCGGTATGGACTCATCCCCGGGTAAAGGAATTACTTGAAAATGATTTTGTATTGATTACGCTTTTTGTGGACGATAAAACCCCATTACTGAAACCCTACGAGGTGGAAGAAAACGGAAAAATCCGTAAGATACGTACCATTGGCGATAAGTGGAGTTACCTGCAACGTGTGAAGTTCGGCGCCAATGCCCAACCCTTCTACGTGATGCTCGACAATGAGGCAAAGCCACTCAACAGCTCCTTTAGTTTCGATGAGAATCCCGACAACTTTATTCGTTGGCTGGAACGTAAAAACTAAAATAGCTGCCAATATTTCAGCACAAAACTGCCAAAATTCTTGAAAAAGGGTTTTGGCAGTATTCTTGTCAAGCGACAGACTGTCATGTTACAGGATTTCTGTAACATGATTTTTCACGAATGATAATCAATGAAATTCAAGATAGATATGAAGAAGAAAACGAGCGAAGAGAAGAATGAGCACAAAGAGCCGGTAGTGGCAGAACAGGAAACTACAACTGCCACACAGCAGAAAGGAAATGAGTCGAATGAAACCTCAAAGCAGGAATGTAACGAGGATACTTCAGCCCTGGAAATTGCCGGATTAAAGATGGAAATTGCTGATCTGAAAGATAAAAACCTGCGTCTGATGGCTGAGTTTGACAATTTTCGCAAACGTACTTTAAAGGAAAAGAGCGAGTTAATCCTCAATGGAGGAGAAAATGTATTGAAAAGTATCCTTCCATTGGTTGATGATTTCGAACGAGCGTTAAAGGCTATGGAAACCAGCACCGATGCGACAGCATTAAAAGAAGGTCTGGATTTAATTTATGCAAAACTGATGAGCTTCCTGAGTGAAAACGGAGTACAGGCCATTCCTACCGAAAATGAAGTTTTTAACACCGACCTCCACGAAGCCATTACTACTTTCCCCGCACCATCGGAAGAGATGAAAGGTAAGATTGTGGATTGCGTATCGAAAGGTTATACCCTTAGGGAGAAAGTAATACGGTATTCGAAAGTAGTTGTAGGAGAATAACATAAAAACAAAAACACAGTGTCGAAAAGAGATTATTACGAAATTCTGGGAGTCAGCAAATCGGCATCGGCCGACGAGATAAAAAAGGCCTACCGCAAAAAAGCGATAGAGTACCATCCCGATAAGAATCCGGGGGATAAGGTAGCTGAAGAAAATTTCAAGGAAGCTGCCGAAGCTTATGAAGTGCTGAGCGATCAACAGAAACGACAGCGGTATGATCAGTTCGGGCATGCAGGAGTTAACGGTGCCGCAGGCGGTGGATTTGGTGGTGGTGGAATGAGCATGGACGATATTTTCTCGCATTTCGGAGATATCTTCGGTGGACATTTTGGTTTTGGTGGTTTTGGCGGAGGTAGCCGCGGAGGCACACGGGTTCGCAAAGGTTCCGACCTTCGTGTAAAGGTAAAGCTGAATCTGCAGGAAATAGCTTCCGGCGTTGAAAAGAAAATCAAGGTAAAGAAATACGTTTCCTGCCAGCACTGTAATGGTTCGGGTGCTGAACACGGTTCTGGAACGACCAATTGTACCACTTGTCACGGAAGTGGTCGTGTAACCCGGGTGCAAAACACCATTCTGGGACAAATGCAAACTCAGTCGGAATGCCCCACTTGTCAGGGTGAAGGTAAAATCATCAAAGACAAATGTAAATATTGCGCCGGCGAAGGCATCGTTCGTGAAGATGAAGTAATTAACATCAACATACCTGCAGGCGTAATGGAAGGCATGCAGCTTTCGATGAGTGGAAAGGGAAATGCAGCCCGACGCGGTGGTGTTAACGGCGATTTGCTGGTGCTGGTTGAAGAAGAAAAGCATCCGGAACTTATCCGCGACGAAAACGATTTGATTTACAACCTTTTGATAACGGTTCCTATGGCTACCCTCGGAGGTGCAGTGGAAGTTCCGACAGTGGATGGCAAAGTAAAAGTTACCATTGCTGCCGGCACCCAGCCTGGAAAAGTACTTCGCCTGAGAGGCAAGGGTTTACCCAGTGTTAACCGCTATGGAACAGGTGATTTATTGATCAACATTGGTGTATACATTCCCGAAAATCTTAACAAAGAAGAGAAAAACCTGATGGAGAAACTGGGCAAATCGGACAATGTAAAACCCAATGCATCGGCTTCGCGCGACTTTTTCTCACGTTTGAGAAATATGTTTGAATAATTTCAGAGCTTCGGGAAAAAGACTATCTTTGCGACTGCAAATTTGGAAACAAAAGCCCGATGAGACTTTTTACGATATTCACTTTACTTACACTTGTTGTTCCCGGGCTGCTGAGTCAGTCCCGGGATCAATTGTATCACGACTATATTGAAAAATACCACCGTATCGCCACTGCTCAGCAGCTCTCGCACGGCATTCCGGCCAGCATTATTCTGGCGCAGGGGCTACTCGAGTCAGGAGCCGGAAAGGGAAGGCTTGCTATGGAAGCTAATAATCATTTCGGAATTAAATGCCATGACTGGCAGGGCAAAAAAATCTACCACGACGATGACGAGCGCAACGAATGTTTTCGGAGTTACAATCATGCCCGTGAGTCGTTTGAAGATCATTATATTTTTATTTCTTACCGTTCCCGCTATCGTTAATTATTTATTCTCCCCTCCGACGATTACAAAGGCTGGGCGCACGGACTAAAGGCTGCCGGGTATGCTACCGACCCCAATTACGCATTCAAACTTATCGATTTAATCGAGCGTTATCAGTTGTACCGGTACGATAAGCATTTTGCATCTGAAAATACCACGGTTGTTTCATCAGGGCCGGCTATTCAGCAGCCCCTTGCCAAAGAGCGACCGGTATTTAAAAGCAATGGGGTAAAAATGATAGTTGCTCAGGCAGGAGATACTTACAGCACACTCGCTGCTGCGTTGGATATCCGCGAAGACCGACTTCGTTATTATAATGATGCCCCTGAGCATGCAACGTTACGCCCCGGAACTATCGTCTACCTGGCTAAAAAGAAGAAAAAAGGTTCGAGAGCATATCCGGTGCACGTGGTTCAGGAAGGTGAAACCCTTTATGGAATATCACAAAACTATGGAATTCAGCTGATTAGTTTATACAAAATGAATGAACTGAGTTTCGATCAGGGTGCTGCTATCGGACAGGTACTAAAACTACGTTAACACCATGCGAAGAAAAAACACTGAACAGCTGGGAGATGTCATCCGACAATTTCTTCAGCAATCCAGATTAAGCAAACCGCTGAACGAACAGCGAATGCTAAGTGCATGGCCGGAAGTGCTGGGGCCGAATATTCAGGCCTACACCAGCCACATTTCCATCAAAAACAAGGTTTTGTACGTAACTATTACCTCGTCGGTATTGAGGCACGATTTGTTTCTTAGCCGGGAACAAATTGTTGAATCATTGAACCGACATGTTGGAGCTGAGGTAATCAACGAAATAATATTCAGGTAATCAACCAACCTGCATTTATACAGTGACTGTTTACATTAACTAATTTCTACCGAATGAAAAAAAATCTCTATCTGCTGATGCTGACACTTGCTGTCGGACTGACGGCTCAAAACTACACCATCAGCGGATACATCAGCGATGGTCGCAGTAGTGAGTCGATGATTAATGCCTCCGTTTTTGACCAGCTGTCCAAAAAAGGAACAGTGAGCAATGTATACGGTTTTTATTCGCTGACACTTCCGGCAGGCGAGGTGCAGTTGCAATACAGCTATGTTGGTTACCAAACCGAGCAGCGGCCCTTTGTTTTGCGCCGCGACACCACCATCAACATCCGATTCAATGAATCAATTGAACTTCAAGAAGTTACCGTTACCGGTCACCAAAGAATCACAGGTGTGCAATCGACCCAAATGAGTGCCATTGAAGTGCCAATTGCCCAGATCAAAACCGTGCCTACCCTTTTCGGGGAAGCCGACCTGGTGAAAGCGCTCCAGTTATTGCCGGGTGTTCAGTCGGGTTCCGAAGGCTCCACCGGAATGTATGTACGTGGAGGTGGTCCGGATGAAAACCTGTTTCTGCTCGATGGGATTCCTGTGTACAACATCAACCACATGGCCGGGTTCTTCTCGGTATTCAATCCCGATGCGGTGAAAAATGTGACACTTTACAAAGGCAATTTTCCTGCACGTTTCGGCGGTCGGCTGTCCTCTGTAATTGATGTGCGCATGAATGATGGAAATAATAAGGAAATTCGCGGAAATCTAAGTGTGGGATTGATTTCTTCAAAATTGAATATTGAAGGTCCGCTGTTCAGCGAAAAGACCACCTTTAATTTCTCGGCACGCAGAACCTATTTTGACATTTTGGCTCAACCGCTTATGGCATTAGCCATGCAGGCAGATCAGGGTGAAAACTACGACGGCAGTATGAGTGCCGGCTATTATTTTTACGATTTGAATGGTAAAATCAGCCATACATTTTCCGACAAAGACCGTTTGTATTTGAGTGTTTATATGGGAGATGATGCCATATATGCAAATTTCAGATCACGCTATCGCGAAGATACAAACCGTAAAATGACTGAGAATATGAAACTCGACTGGGACTGGGGAAATATTGTAGCATCAACACGTTGGAATCATGTAATCAACAACCGTCTGTTTATGAACTCTACGATTGCCTACACCCGGTATCGATTCAATCTGTATGTGGGAAGCCGTTTTGAAGAAACAATTAAAACGCCACCCAGTTATTCATTAGCCGATTTTATGGTTGGTTATAATTCCGGGATTGAGGATTATACAGCAAAAGTTGATTTTGACTATGCCCCTCACCCCGACCACGATGTAAAATTTGGAGCGAATTATACCTATCATACTTTCCGACCGGGTGTATCAGTTGCCCGAAATGAAATAAAGTACAATAATGAAAGTATAAAAACCGATACTGTTATAGGTAATAAAGATGTGTATTCGCATGAAACCATGGCGTATATCGAAGATAATATTTCGCTGGGATACGCATTAAAACTGAATCTGGGCTTACATTATTCCATGTTCAATGTACAGGATGAAACCTATCATTCGCTGCAACCCCGACTCAGTATGCGCTGGTTACTAAGCGATCGTGTTTCTATCAAAGCAGGCTATGCTGCGATGAGTCAAAACGTACATTTGCTCTCCAATTCAAGTGTTAGTTTACCCACCGACCTTTGGGTTCCGGTAACCAAACGAATAAAACCAATGCGTTCGCATCAGTATTCGGCCGGTATATTTTACAACTTCAGGGATTTAATTGATTTTTCGGTGGAAGCTTATTACAAAAGCATGCATAACCTGTTGGAATACCGCGATGGAGCGTCGTTTCTGGGATCTTCAACCGGCTGGGAAGATAAAGTAGCCATGGGCGAAGGATGGGCCTACGGAGTCGAATTTCTGGCACAGAAATCATTTGGCAAAACGACAGGATGGTTGGGGTATACCTGGGCCAAAGCCGAACGTAAATTCGACCAACCAGGACAGGAAATCAACTATGGACGGGTTTTCCCCGCTAAATACGATCGCAGGCACGATTTGAGCGTAGTCGTATCACATAAGTTCAGTGAAAAATTTGATTTATCAGGTACCTGGGTGATTTCATCGGGAAATACCGGAACGCTGGCACTTCAGCAATACCAGTCGACTCCGGTTCCGGGAGATTTCAACTGGGGTTGGACAGGCGAGTTAAATCACATCAGTGGCCGCAACAACTATCGCTTTAACCCTTACCACCGCATGGACCTGGGAATGAACTTCCACAAGAAGAAGCAAAAAGGTACACGTACCTGGAATATCAGCATTTACAATTTGTACAATAACAATAACCCCTTTATTGTATTTCCGGAAGAAACCTGGGAAGAAACCCGACCGGGTGGCCCCACTCAGGAACCCGTCTATACAAGTAGAAAAGTCCTGAAACAATATTCAATTTTTCCTATCATTCCTTCAGTTACGTATAGTTATAAATGGTAAAAAGCATTCCCATGAAAAAAATATTATTTCCAATCCTGGCCATTTCGCTGGTACTTTTTAGTTCCTGCAGTAAAGAAATAGATTTCAATGGTGAAGTTACAGATCCATTAATAGTAGTAAACAGCTATTTGATGCCCGACTCAGCTATTTCTATTGAACTCACAAAAAGCCGGTTTTTCCTCGATTCAAAAAAAGATTTCGATCGCATTAATAACGCTGTGGTAAGTATCGAAGTAAATGGTCAACAAAAGGAAACGCTACGTTTTGTTAATCATGGAAAATATACAGGCAATTACAAACCACTTCCGGGCGATTCGGTAGCTTTACTGGTAAAGGTTCCCGGACATGAAGATGTTAGGAGTTCGGTGGTTGTACCGCTTCCTTCCGTGATCCTTTCGGTCGATACTTTGTCAAAAAAGTTAGTAGATCGATATGAGGCCCAGGTAGTAGACGGTAAAGTTATTGCCTGGATGAATCATTACGAAAAAGAAATCGGCATCCGAATTAAAGATGCTGCAGGTTTAAAAAACTTTTACCGTTTATCGGTATATTATCGTGAACAATATTCCAATCATCCGGATGGTTATATGAACGGTTACTATATGTTTTTTAATCTACAGGGCGTAAGCAACGAAACATCAAGTGGCAGTATACTGGGAATAGTGGGTGGTGAAAGCAGCGATGAATTTCATGTTTTCCCCGATGATTTATTTGATGGTAAGGAAATAGTGATTCGGTTTAAAATCTACGATTATGTATTTGAAATTGAACCCGGCTATGAAGAGTTATTCGGAAAAGATCCTAATCCATCCTCTCAAATGAAACGAAGCTATATTATCAATTTACAAAGCATCCCACAAGATACTTACCTGTTTATTAAATCAAAAGATGCGGCCGAGCAGGTATTTGAAACCTTCTTCACCGAACCAGTACAGATTTATACCAATATCGAAAACGGCATTGGGATATTTGGTGCTTTAACAAATAACCGGAAAACAATCGATGTCAATGATAATGATTAATCATTTAACATTATTTTTTATGGTTCCAGTTTTCGTTTTCGTAGCGGTTTGTTTGAATAGTCCGGATGGCTGCCAGCTCTTCGGCAGTAAATTCATGGCCCGCAAGAAGATTCATGATATCCGTTATTTCAAATATTAATTGATTAAAAAATGCTTTTGCACCAAGGAATCCCGTGTAACTACTGGATGATTTTTCGATAAGGTAGCGCATGATATTTTTCACAGGACTTGGAACTGAGGCTATTCCTTTTGATGTAGTTAATTGAGCAGGAGGATTTAGAGCTCCCGTAAGCATATCAATATTGGAATCGTAAAGTAAAGTACCGTGCTGCAGAACTCTGTTCATAGTCACATGCGACGCAGTTCCGGAAATTTTAAATCCATCAGGTAACCATAAATCCTTTCGTTTACCGATGACGGTCATTATACCCATTCGCAAAAGTCCTTCCACAACAGGATTAAGAAAGTCGGCAGTAGTACCACTATTTTCTACTGTTTTATTGCGAATGAAAGAATAGTTAAGATTCCCTCTGTCGTGGTAAACTGCACCTCCACCCGACAGGCGTCGAAGAACAGCTATACCATTCTGTTCGCAAAAAACAGCATC
>JANJXE010000343.1 GCA_024709185.1 Paludibacter sp. | reverse complement strand
ATACACCTCCCCTTCTACCAGAATCTCACGGGCCTTTCCCCTGAATGTTGCCGGATATACTACCCTTGTTCCCGCATTTATCCAGAGTGTTGTACCGTCCGAAAGGGTTAGGTTGGCCCGCTTTCCGTAAGGAACGTATATCTCATTGAATGATTCTTCTGTTGCATGGCGTGGCTGAACGGCTTCAACATCCATTTTTCCAAGAATAATATTTCCTTCTTCATCGTACTGTACGGTTGCTTCATCGCCATCGAGACTAAAGGTGCGCTGTGAAGTAGAAATCTGAATCTGCTTGCTTTTAGTTGTTCCGGGTATGGTTGTATGCGACGCAAAATTTTCCAATGCACTTTCAAAAAGCTGATTATCATTCCTGGATGTAAAGAAAAAAACCGTAACCACCAACCCGGCAATTAATGCTGCATAGCTTAAATAACGGATAAGCTTTATGCGTTTTTTACGTCCGGTGACAGATCCGGCCGACTTCTCAATACGGTTCCATACAGCCGCAACCTGCTGATCTCCAACTGCAGTTTGTAAGGTATGAATATCCTTCAGCACCATGTAAGCGGTGATAAATTCATCCACATCGATCTCGTGTTTATCTATTTTTTCTTTCCAGAATTTTTCGGATTCAACCGTTGGCTTCATCATCGACTCCAGGTAAAAATCGTCGAGCAGAAAATCCTGATATGTATAGTTTTTGTAGTTCATGACCTTTAGTTAAAAAGCGATGAGTTTAATAAGTACTGTTGAGATAATTATAAATGCTATCACTTCAGAGTTTTTAATTTTCGTCAACGACCGTTGAATTATGTTCTTTACCGATTGATAATTAATATTCATTATACTTGCTATTTCCTGAAGGCTCAGGCCTTCCACAAATCGTTTATAAAGCACTTCCCGCTGATGTTCATTAAGCGTTCTGAAAATCTTTTTCACAAATGCATTTCTTGCTTCTACTTCTTCTTCCTGAATCAAATCATCCTGAAAATTTTTGGTATCGGGCAGATTCTCAATTAAGCCGTATTCCAGTTCGCACTGTTTTCCTTCTTTTTTAAGCAGGTATAACACACGATAGCGATAGGCCGAGTTAAAATAGAACTTTACATTTTCGACATTGGCTAATAATTTTCTATTTGAAAAAACAGCCATAAAAACATCGTGCAGGGCATCCTCTGTAATCCGTTTGTTATTACAGATGAAGAGTCCGTAGGCGTAAAGTTCCTTTGCAAACAAGTTATATAACTCAGCGAAAGCTTTGTCGTCGCCGGCCAGAAACTTATTTCGTAAGATAATTGCCCGATCTTTACCACAGTCGTTTTTACTGTCGATCATTAGAATTGTGATTTTCTGATTAGTATCTTATACATCATAGAGTATGATAGGTTATAAAAGTACTAAGTATTTTGCAAATTCTCTGAAAATTATGACCTGATGAGCATTTTTTTGCAAAAGGTGAGAGTTGAGTTATCAAATATTCTCTGTGGGTTATATCAAAATTCCTGCAATAAAAAAAGCATTTATGCTCAAACATTCTATGATGTTTTGGCGTAAATGCTTTTACTGAGACGGATTTGTAACTGTGCCCTGATTTCGGGATCAAAAGTTAACAACTCAGAATATTCTTAAGTAACACACCCCATAATGTGAATTACTTGTAATGGATACAACTATAATATCACCAACTTGCGGCTGTAACGGTTATCTTCGTGGATGTAGTTTAAAATATAAAATCCTTTCAGATTTTCCAAACTGACTTCATTGGTTGATGCATAATAACGCACCATGGAACCATTTGCCGAAAAAAGTGATACCTTATCGACAGGCAATTGAAACAACAACTTTGTTTTGTTAAGAATTGAAACACCCTCATAAAGAGCCGGCTGCCGGTTAACAAACATCCCGTCGGCTTTTTCCTGGCGATCGGCAATAAGTCCTGCCAACCTTTGATAGAGTGCCCTGATATCCGGATTATTGGTGTCGGCAATCAGCGGCCAGGCACCACCGCCTTCGTAATAGGCCACTGCCGTACGTTCGAATACCTTGTTTCGTTCAAAATAATCGACATATTCGGTAAACTTACGTTGGTAGAGGGTATCGAATACGTTGTGATCGAATTCAAATTCCATGGCCATTCCATTGTCGGAAGCAAATTTGGTGGCATCGTAAAGCCGGGTGGCCGGAATCCCAAGCTGAGTAGCTCTCACAAAGAAATAATTGGGCTGCTGATAAGCCATATCGAAGCCCAGCGACTTCCAATGTTTAGCAAAAGCATTGGCCGAACCATAATACGGAATCCACACCATGCGGTATCCTTTCGCTTTGACATAGTCCGAAACAACGGGAATAATCTGATCTCCGTTTTCACGGGCATGTTCTTCGACCCAGTAAAAGCCAGCCAGTTCAATGTTTTTATATTTTTTATCCTGCCACCGACGTAGTACTTCATCCACATACCATTGAGCAGCACGAATACGGCTTTCCACCGTTTCCATGGTCATGCGTTTACCATCAATGGTCCCAAAAGAAAATTTATGTGCATAGGGAACAGGTATTCCCATGACTATCTTTCGTTTACGTACAGGAACGATATTCTCTGCCTTGAGATCTTCCAATGCCTGGTCGATGGCCGATGCTGCCCATCCTTCTTCGAAATAGCGATTCATTAACAAGGTCCATTCGTTTTGAGTGGCTGTCAGCGGGTTATTTTCCAGTGGCTGATTCGTGGTGCTGCGGATATCCAACAGGATAAACCCATCGAACAGAAACCGTGTCTGTCCTTTGTCGGAATAAACAAGATATTTCTTCATCGTCTCTTTGGTGTAGGGAACCATCGGATAAGGACGGGCACAGTACAAGAGACAAAGGTCGGTGATATGCCCGTTGATTCCACTGTAATAAGGAGGATAATTGGTTTTTTCAGGAAAAACCTGAGCTCCTACCGACTGAATAACTACAACTGTTACTATAAAAAAACACAAGGTAAAAAATCGATTCATAAACGGAATAGTAAGAAGAACATCGCCGACTGCCTACTGGCATCAGCCGGCGATGAGTAAATGATTAAAGATAAAACTAACTTATATAATTAAATTACAAGCTCAGTTTGAATGTATTGATTGCAGCGTTTTCGTCTACAATACGGATCAGGTAAATACCTTTCAGTTGTTGAGTGCTTAACTGACCTGTGGTACCTGACATCACTTTCTTTCCATCAATGGAGTACAGTTCGGCTGTAACTACATTCGAATTCAGTTCAATTTGGCCATTCATTAGCCTAAAGTAATCATTGCGATTGATTACATTCTCTGTGGAGCTGATTACACTATCTTCTGCAACCATAAAGTTATCGATATAGTATACAGGCACTTTAGGATTGGGAGGCGTATTAACATTGTCGAGCGGTAAAATATAGTTGAAAGCGACATTAATCTTATAGCCAACATAGTACGACAGATCCATCGTCACACGGTGAACCGTTTTCGGATATACACTTTCGTGATGGCGGGTAACAATCGATGGATTGTTAATGCCGGTTTGTGCTGTCACATTTTCCCAAACATACTGATAGGGATCGGAGGCACCCTGCAGAAACTCGTCGGTAATCTTTACCGACATCAGTGTAGTATCTACATAGTTTCCGAAGCCAAAATCGAAGCTCAGAACAGGTTTGGTCGTATTAGTAAGGTCGATGATGGGAGATACCAGCCAGGCATTCGCAGAGGTGCGTCCGTTGTTGTGAATGATTAAACAATTGGCAGGCATCGTAGTATCAATTCTCTTTTTAAAGTTACGGCCCGGGTTCTTTGGATCGGCGTTCCACCAACCGTTGTAACTATTAAAATCAGCATCATTAGGTCCGGGAATAGCTTCGAAATTTTCCGAAAGATATACACCGGTTGGCAACTGTACTTTCTCGCCGACAATAATATTATCCACATAATGCAGTGGCTCTTCAGGGTTGAACGGAGTCTCCATATCCAGCGGACTTTCGTTGTTAAAGGCGATGTACACCTTTTTTCCGGCATAGGCTGATAAATCTACTTTTAACTGTGCAAAACGTGTTGGATAAGCCGAACCTTTGAAAAATTCAATGGTACGCAGACCCGATTCATCGGTTTTATCTACCCAGGTTGAAGCCAGGGGATCGGTACCGTTGAACGACTCTGTAACCATGACCTTGAAATTATTAACGCCCAGGTGCAATCCACAGGCGTAATCGAAACGCAATTCTGGAGCAGTGGCATTGGTAAGATCAATTTCGCGGGAAATCATCCACGCATTCACGCGGTAGCGGCCACGGTTCAACACCTGAGCACAAAAGGTAGTATCAAAGGTGTTTCCGGTATAAGAAGGAATCAGACGGGTAGCTTCCAGTTTAAACTTATACCCAAACTCAGTAGAGGTCTTATCCACATAAATCAGATTTGAAGTAACAGTTAATTCGGCTTCATCCTTGATTACACCCCGGTAACCTTCAAAATTTTCGTGAAAATAATACTGCGTCTGCGCTTCCAGTGCTGTCGCAAACAAAACCAGTGACAAAAATGCCACAAAAAAAGTCCTTGTTGTTTTCATAAGCATATAATTTTAGAGTGAGTTTTAATTCAGTAAATCGGCTTTTTTCTGGCGGGAAATAATCATCTCAGCCAGTTTGTGATACAAATCGTTGACTTTTGCGTTGGGATTGGTACACATCCGGTACCAGGCACCTCCGCCTTCGTAATAGGCAATAGGTGCACTATCAAATACCTTTTCTTTTACAAATCCGTTGTAATATTCGTTGAATTTACGCTGATAAAGCGTGTCGGTGATATTGTCATCGAATTCAAATTCAAGTGCCATTCCGTATTTCGAAGCAAAATGAGTTGCGTCGTTAATGCGTGTTGCCGGCATTCCGGCTGCTGTTGATTTGGTAAAAAAATAGTTCGGCTGTTGATAGGCAACATCGAAACCCAGTTTTTTCCAGTCCTTTGCTCCCTGTCCTCCGAAATAAGGAATCCAGTAAAAGGTTTTCGATTTTGACTTAATATACTGTGCTGTAATCGGGATGATACTGTCGCCCTTGTCGCGCGCATGTTCCTCATTGTAATAAAAACCAGCCAGCTCCAGGTGTTGATAGTTTTTCTCATCCCAACGACGCAGCGTTTCGTCAATGAACCATTTCGTAGCAGCAGCCCGGTTTTCTACCGTATTGAGTTTCATTTCCTTCCCGCCGATTAGCCCGAAAGCCATATTCGACTGATAAGGAACAGGAATACCCATCACAATTTTGCGTTTCCGTTCCGGCACCACGTTCTGCTTCGCCAGACTATCGAGCACCTGATTAATCGCCGAAATGGCAATACCCTCCTGAAATTGCTTGTCGAGGTACCAGTTCCAGAGCGTCGTATTGGTATTATCGGGTTGTGTATAAATAGGTCTGCCATCAGGGCCTACAATCTCCAGCATAAGGAAGCCATCGAACAGGAAATTTGGATTTCCCTGTTTATCGGTATAGTAAACATAAGGACGCATGATTTCCTTTGTATATTTAATTCCGGAAGGACGGCCGTTGTATATCAGGCACAAATCGGTCACGTAATTTGTTTGAGCTGAAAACAATTCGGGATAATTCCGGGTGTTATCCAGTTCAGCAAAGTATTCCTCAAAGTCGACTTCATTACAGGCAGAGATTCCAAGTGCTGCAATCAGTAATACGAAAAATTTATACTTTATCATATTCGTTCAGTTTACGTAGTTGACATTTATATTATTCATCCGCTTCCGGACTTGAAGGCCAGCCGGGATTTTGAACCAAATTAGGATTCGCAAAAATCTGATCTTCGGGAATCGGCATGCGGTACATTTTCGGACTGAAAACCCGCTTCTGCGTAGTCACAATTTTATAGCGTACCTTTCTGACTCCGTTGTCGTTGTACCATTCGGGAATTTGAGCCTGAATAGTTGTGAATTCCTCCGGATCCAGTTTCCAGCGACGTACATCCCAGAAGCGGTGCTCTTCATACGAAAGTTCTACCCTGCGTTCCTTCCGGAGTTTTTCGCGCATTTCCTCTTTCGACATTCCCGATGGAAGTGGTGGCATGCCTGTGGTTCCATCGCCGGGTGGAAGGTATTCGCGGTACCTTGTCAGATCGGTTGGATATTTGGCCCGTGTACGGACTTCATTTACGGCCTGAAGTGCTGTTAAACCAATTCCTAATCCATCGACTTCAGGTCCATAATATTCATTCATGGCTTCGGCATAATCGAGCAATACCTGGGCATACCGGATATAGGGATAATTGGCATCCACAGCCTGACCGCGGTAGGCAAAAGCCGGATTCCAGGTAATATAGAGATGTAAATCAGCAAACTTGATGGAGTACACATAGGTATCCATAGGGCCCTTATACGGATCGTTGTGCTTGCCGGGCGTAGAGGTGCCATCGGTAACCCCGAATTCGGCCACCTGGTTATTTATGTCCTTCAGAATAGCGCCATTGTAGAGGCAATCGCGGTAAAAGCGTGGATCTCTTCCCTTGTAGGGATTGGCCGGATCATAACCCGACTGTGGATCTTCAATATCGAACGCCACCCCATTTTTCAACTTATCGTACTGCTTTATCATGTTGTAGGTAACCTGGTTCATTCCTCCGTTTCCGTAAGCATTCACATACAAGGCATTGGGAACACTCAAACCTGTTGGATAACTCACCCTTCTGTTCATACGGGTAAAAATAAACTCATCGTTCACCCGGGTAAGGAAAATTTTGGTGATGTCATCCATTAGCTTGTACTTGTTCATTTTGATTACTTCGGCCGCAGCTTCCGCCGCCAGTTTCCACTTTTCGGGACTATACTTTCCCCGAAAGGGAGAATCATCGGGCTTCTGAGGATTGTTCCAGAGGGGACTGGCAGCATAGAGCAAGGTGCGTGCTTTAAGCGCCAGAGCAGCTCCTTTCGTAACCCGTCCGTAATCGTTGGCATTTTCATGCTCAAGGGGCAAATCCAAAGCGGCCTCATCACATAAATCGCAAATGAACTTAACAGTTTCATCGTAGGTATTCCTTGGAAGCTTCATGTCCTCATCGGTAATCATGTAAAACTTCTCAATCAGTGGTACTCCGCCAAACTCCTTAGCCAGTTCGGCATAATTCCATGCCAACAACAACTTAGCTTCGGCTTTGCGAATGGTTTTCTTCGCCTCATCGAAATTGAAATTGACATTATAAGGAACTTTATCGATATTTGCCAGGTAAATATTGAGTGCACGAATCGATTTCCAGTACATCTTCCAGTCGAGGTTCGAGAACGAACCACTCGCAGCATCCCAGGCACCGTTGTTAAAATTATGGACATTTCCCCACTGTGCTTCGGCATGACCGTTATCGGTACTGGCTTCGAGGTACACATCGGGCGAACGCCAGCGTGCACCGGAAAGCGGACCAATAGGGATGACCGGAATCAGCTGATCATAGATATCATACAAGAAACGCTCGGCATACTGAACATTCTGAAACACCTGATCTTCGGTGATGCCCGTCTGCACATTGCGATCGAGCAAATCGGAGGTGTCGTCGCACGATACGAAACCAAGGGCAACTATACTGAATAAAATTATAATTTTCTTCATATGTTGTTAATTTTAAAAATTCAGATTTAATCCTACTGAATAAAATCGTGTTTGCGGGAAATACGGACCTCTGGAGCCAGAAGTGTATTCAGGGTCAATAGCTTTGTACTCATTGAAGGTCAATAGATTGGATCCATTCAGATACAGCCTTACACCGGTAATGTAATTGCGTTTCAGGTATTCACTCTGAATGGTATACGACAACTCAACTGACTTTAAGCGGAGATAAGCCGAATTAAACAGGTTGAAGGTCGACACTTCCCTTGTAGAGGTAGAGCCACCATTCACCTGCAAGGCCGGGTAGGTGGCAGTGGCCCGTGTATCCAATCCTTTTTCGGGATCGTACACCCAACGGCCCAGGTGGCGGGGTTGTACATTGGCCATGAACTCGTTGGTAAGTTCATGTCCATAATACGAACTCACATTGGAAGCTCCCTGGAAAAACAGGTTCAATGAAAATTGTTGATAATGGGCTCCCAGGTTAATTCCGTAAATGATTTCCGGAATACTTGGAAAACCGATAGCTCCCTTGTCGTAGTCGTCGATAACACCGTCTTCATTCAGGTCCTTAAACATTAAATCGCCGGGGTAA
Source organism: Paludibacter sp. (assembly GCA_024709185.1). Classification (GTDB taxonomy): domain Bacteria; phylum Bacteroidota; class Bacteroidia; order Bacteroidales; family Paludibacteraceae; genus Paludibacter. The sequence continues at coordinate 469 of JANJXE010000343.1, read as the reverse complement.
ACAGGAAAACCAGGCTTTGGGACTTCCGGATTTTCAAGATCTTCAAAATCGTAGAACTTACCAGTCCAGGTATATCCGTACATCTGACCAATGGGATGATTTTTCTGCATCTGATAGTCGTAGCGTTTATCAACCTCGGCGATATAGTCAATATTGTTGCGGGCAAAGGTGAAGTTTCCACCAACCGTATAGCCCAATTTACCAATCTTGTCGTTGTAACTGGCTGAAATTTCAAAACCGCGGTTCGATACTTCCCCGGCATTTTCAGCCGGTAGAATATCCGAAGTCAATCCCGTTTGAGTGGGAACATCCTGGCGAACCAGCAGGATATTGCGGCGGTGTTCCTTAAAAAGATCCACCGTCAGATTCAACTTGTTGTAGAGAGCGGTCAGATCGAATCCAATGTTGTACTTGTTTGCAATTTCCCAGGTCACCTTGTCGTTACCAATTGTACCTTCACGTAATCCAC
>JANJXE010000534.1 GCA_024709185.1 Paludibacter sp. | reverse complement strand
TGGTTTCCTGCTCGGCGACATGGAGGAAATGGGCCGCGGGCACCGCCGCGCGGGTGCGGGCATTCACCGAATCGAGATCGCCGATCACGCGATGGGGAACGTGTCCCGCCCTGACCGCCACATTGGCGCCACCATCGGCGGCTACAAGGCAGGGCGCCAGTTGCAGCGCCGCGGCCAGCGCGCCCCGCGCGAGGCTGCCCGCGCCCACCAGGGTCACTGGCGACGAAGATTGGACAATGTCGGTTCTCATGGCAGGATTGATGGCGATTAAGGCGCAATAACACAATGTCGGCCAGAAAAAATCCTTCAATTCACCCGGTTTTGTCCACGGTGACGCACTAGTTCGGAGCCAACCTCATTGGGCAGGCAATAGAAAGAAGGCGAGCATCCCATGGTCGGTGCAAGCAAGATCCTGACGGTTTCCTACGGCACGTTCTCGTGCACGCTGGAGGGGTTCGACGATCCCTTCAACACGATGCGGGCGATCGCGGAATACTTCCGGGACCTCGCCGCCGAGGACCGCTTCTTCGGCGCGACGCCGCCGACGCCCGACGCCGACATGCTCCACCGCATCGCCGAGCGCGAGGTCCAGCGCCGCGTCGAGGCGCGGGTGAGCGATCACGGCATCGTCCTGCGTGCGCGGGATGAAGCCGGCGCCGCCCCCGCCGCGCCGCTGTCCGAGGCGCCCCGCGCCCCGGTGACCGAACCAGGGCCGGTCGCCCCGATGGTGGCGACTTCCGCCGCCGCACTGGCGACGGCGGCCGTCGGCCGCGCCGCCGAACCCGCCGCGGCACCCGAGGCCGGGGACGAGGATCTCGCCGCGGACGCCGCCGCGGCAGAGGCCGAGGTCTTCGCCCCCGTCGCCGACTCCCCGGCAGCGGCGGCCGCCGCCCTGCCCGTCGAACCGCCGGCCGAGGCCGCGATCGACGACATGGGCGACGTCGCCGCGAAACTCTCGCGCATCCGGGCGGTGATCGCCGCCGCCCAGGCCGCGAAGGCCGCGCCCGCCCCGACCGCCGACGAGGCCGTCTTCGAGGAAGCAGAGCACATGGCGCCTGCCGCCTTCGAGGAGGAGGCCACCGCCGAG
>JANJXE010000323.1 GCA_024709185.1 Paludibacter sp. | reverse complement strand
ATTTGCTGTAACTTTTCGCATACTGCTTTGGCACGGGCTTCCGATAAGGTTTGATTGGAAGAGGCATTGCCTGTGTTGTCGGTATGACCTTCCACCGAGAATTTCAGACTGGCATTTTTTTGAAGAATATCGAATATTTCGTTGATAGTTCCCATCGACTGCGGTTTAATGGTCGCTTTTCCTATATCGAAAGTAATACCATAGGTCACAATCTTTCCATCGGCAAGCAGCTTATCGTACAGGGGAACAGCTCCTTTTGCCAGCCGGATGTTTTTGATGTGGAAGGTACTGTTATCCTCTGGGCCGCGTGCAAAGAATTTCACCCGGACTGGTTTCTCTGCTATATTGGGGATATTGGCTACCCGTTTCGAATCCATGTACACTTTCATGGCCCTTTTGTTGAACGATAAAGCGTAATGATGCCAACCGGGACTGTTGTCGTAGGTGTCTTCGCTGGTTTTTTCGCTGGTGGTATGGTTCCAGTTAAACAGAAAACGGTTGTTGTCTTTCCAGAAAAGAGAATTAGCAATAAGCTCGTCGTCCTTGTTCAGAAATTCAACGCTGTTTTCACCTCCCTGATTGTCGACAAAAAGGTCGAATTCCAGCGTAAATTCATCGGGTAATTGATAGGATTTATCCTTAAAAAGCGGGGTGATATAGGTATAGCCAACAAAAGCAATGGTATTTTCAGCATTAATCTGTGCAATTTCAGCGTTCCCTTCCATCAGGTCCCACCTGCTCGGAAACTCACCCTTTTGTTCGCCTTTCAGGTCATCTTCGAAAATAACATCGTTACCCGGAACAAAATCATACTTGGCATACGATACATCGGTTTGTGTTTTTGAAGGAGCATAGGGCTTTGTCGGTTCTTTTTTCTCTTCCCCGGTGATCGCATCGATCTCTTGTTCCACTTTCTCCTTTACCCGGTTTTTGATTTGTTCCAGTTTCGATTGGGCATAAAGCCCGTCAATTCCTATCAACCCCATCCAAAATAAAACGATAACCAGCTTTTTCATAATCTACCAATTAAATATTAATGTATAGTTAACGAATACAAATACAAATTTAACTGGCTTTTTTGGGAAGTGATTGTAAAAAAACGACAGATTACAGGATGGTGCCTTCCGATTTTCCGGCAAACATTTTGGCAACCTGTAAATTTCTGTTGAAAAAATAGCCGGGTGTTTCACAGATAATCGATTTGAAATCCTTGATAAAGTGAGACTGGTCAAAATAATGGCCATCAAATACAAGTTCTTGATAATCAATAGCGCGATGGTCTTTTATGTTCGACCAAAGATAATCGAGGCGCGCAATCCGCATCAGCATTTTCGGTGTGACTCCGGTTCGCTTAACAAAATTGCGTTCCAGCGTTCGTTCGCAGGCCGGACACTCACGGGCCAGGTCTTTCAAATATATTACGGCATTTTTTTCTGTGATCTTGTTGTAAAAAATATCAATTGCATCCGATTGATAGGGTGTCGTCTGATACGAATTGATAAAGCCGGTAAAATGATGGATGCGCTCCTGAGTGGTTGTCAGAACGCTTAATTCGTTCCATAGCTGATTAAATATTTCCCTGGGAAGATCGATGCTCCGCTTTTTTACAGGAGTTAAATCCAAATCGAAAACCCGGGTAAAAACAGTCGGTTTGCAGATGACAATGAAAGTGTCCATCTCGCCATGGAAATTAAGAACCAACGAACTGGGAATAATTGGAGCTGCAAAATAGGGTTCCAGTTGAATGTTTTTTTCTCCCCTGATCAGGGGTTGATCCTTAAAATGAAACACGATGGAGATGTCGGGACGGGGAATAAATTTCTCCTCTAACGTAGCATTTGAGAATTTTAAAACCTCAAATTGCCGGATCAACCACTCATTGCTGGTGTTATTGCTGTGAATTTTGACGTCAAACATAGCATTTTATTTAGCAAGGTTTTTCGTGTTCAACAAACTGTTTCACAAACATACAAAATGTATTTTATAAAATACAATATCGGCCTGTTTTTGTATTTCAAAGAATGCAAAATTGCTGTTTACTTTTTTTGAAAAGTAATATGTAAACCCAAGGAGCTTGTGTAAATGAAAAGTATGACGATTTTTTTGCCTATAGAAAAACTGTCCCGGAAATTTCCCGGGACAGTTCAATAAGTAAGAATTTAAAAGAAATTCTGTTTTTTGTCAAATTATGCCTGTGGCTTTTCTTCTTTCGGCGGACGTGGTAACAACGCCTTGCGCGACAGTTTAAACTTACCTGTCTTTGCATCTACATCAAGCAGTTTCACTTCCAGCATGTCGTTTTCCTTAATTCCTGAATCTTCCATCTTTTCAATGCGTTTCCAGTCGATTTCGGAAATGTGAAGTAAACCTTCTTTTCCGGGAAGGAATTCAACAAAACATCCGTACGGCATAACCGATTTCACCTTGGCAGGATAAATTTCACCAACTTCAGGAATCGAAGTGATGCCTTTGATTTTCGCAACGGCAGCGTCGATAGCAGCTTTGTTGTTGGCAGCAATTTCCACACGACCCTGATCGCCGATTTCTTCAATCGAAATTACAGCACCGGTTTCAGCCTGCATACCCTGAATAATTTTTCCACCAGGTCCGATTACCGCACCAATCAGCTCTTTCGGGATGAACATCACCACGATGCGCGGTGCATGCGGTTTCAGGTCGGCACGTGGCTCAGCCAGCGTTTCCTGAATCTTGCCCAAAATATGCAAACGGCCTTCTTTGGCCTGACGAAGTGCTGTTTCCAGAATTTCGTACGACAATCCATCTACCTTGATGTCCATCTGTGTAGCGGTGATACCATCTTTGGTACCTGTTACCTTAAAGTCCATATCACCTAAGTGGTCTTCGTCGCCAAGAATATCAGAAAGAACTGCAAAGTTTTTGCCTTTGTTTTCCGAAATAAGTCCCATGGCAATACCCGAAACCGGTTTTTTGATGGTTACACCGGCATCCATCAGCGCAAGGGTTCCCGCGCAAACAGTAGCCATCGACGACGAACCATTCGACTCGAGAATATCGGAAACAACACGTACCACGTAGGGATAATTTTCGGGAATCATCGGTTTCAACGCACGGAAGGCGAGGTTACCGTGACCTACTTCGCGACGGCCAACACCTCGCGATGGGCGGGCTTCACCGGTCGAGAAAGGCGGGAAGTTGTAGTGCAACAGGAAGCGTTCCTTACCCTGGTTCAGGGCTTCGTCAACGATTTTTTCATCCTGCTTGGTACCCAGCGTAACGGTAGTCAGCGACTGCGTTTCACCACGGGTAAAAATAGCCGAACCGTGAGCTCCGGGGAGGTAATCCACTTCCGACCAGATAGGACGGATTTCGGTGGTTTTACGTCCATCGAGACGCTTGCCTTCGTCGAGAATCGAACGACGCATCGCTTCTTTTTCCACATCGTGGTAGTAACGACTGATCAGTCCTTTCTTTTCCTCGGCCACTTCGGGCTCCAGAGCAGCAATGTATTCCGCTTTTACAGCTTCGAAATTCTCTATGCGCGAATGCTTGTCGGTATTGCACGAGCTGGCAACGGCATATACTTTATCGTAGGTCTTAGCCCAGATGTCCTTTTTCAGTTCTTCGTCGTTTTCTTCGTGACAGTATTCACGTTTTTTGGTTTTACCCACGGCTTCCATCAGCTCAATCTGCGCCTGGCAATGAACCTTGATCGCTTCGTGTGCTACCTTCATTGCTTCCAGTAAATCGTCTTCACTCACTTCCTTCATCTCACCTTCCACCATCATGATATTGTCGAGGGTAGCAGCAACGATGATTTCCATATCGGCTTCTTCCAATTGCTTGAAAGTAGGATTCACCATGAATTTGCCATTGATGCGGGCAACGCGCACTTCCGAGATAGGTCCGTTGAAGGGCACATCCGAAACAGCCAGGGCAGCCGAAGCAGCCAGTCCGGCCAGTGCATCAGGCATATCTTCTCCATCGGAGGAGAAAAGGATTACATTTACAAATGTCTCAGCGTGGAAATCGTCGGGGAACAGAGGCCGCAATGCGCGGTCCACAAGGCGCGATACCAGAATTTCATAGTCCGAAGCGCGTCCTTCACGACGGAGGAAACCGCCGGGGAAACGTCCGAAAGCCGCAAACTTTTCTTTATAATCCACCGAAAGTGGCATAAAGTCGGTACCCGGAACGGCGTCTTTAGCGGCGCATACCGTTGCGAGCAGCATGGTGTCGCCCATGCGTACCATCACCGAACCATCGGCCTGTTTGGCCAACTTACCGGTTTCGATGGTAATTTCACGTCCATCGCCCAGTGCGATGGTTTTTGTAACTACATTCATACAAAAAAAATTACATTTAATTTTTAAAACATCTATTTGTCGCGTGCAAAGGTAGTAAAAATGTTGTAAATTTGTGCATTTCAAACTCTTATTAAATGTTGAAACTATGCGAAACCTCCGTTCTATCTCCCTGATTTCAATCGTCCTGAGCTTAGTGCTTACTTCCTGTGTTCCCGAAGAGCTGATTTTCGACGAGGGCCTGCTCGTCGGCAAATGGCAGTCGCAGGAGGGCGACAAAACCGAATATTACCGCTACGATGCCGATTATACCGGCGTCACCTGGGATACTGCCGATGATGTTACCGAAGCTGAAGGTCAGGCCTTTGAATGGACTTTAGTGAAAGACGACCTGACGCATTACCACATCATGACGATGGGTGGTAATAAGGTTCCGAAATTTTATAAGGTGACGGAGCTGACAGCTACCAGCCTGAAATACAAGGATGATTTTAATACCGAATTTGTGTTTAAGAAAGTGGGTTGAAATTCAACATAACCTATTAATTGAATTTCAATGGATGATCGATATGAAAGACGAAATAGTTATATATCAAATAGATGAGCTTGCTGAGCACCTTGAAGTAAGGGTTGAGAACGATACTGTTTGGCTAAATCGCCAGCAGATTGCATCACTATTTGATAGAGATGTCAAAACCATTGGAAAACATATTGCCAATGTATTGGAAGAAGAACTGAAAGGGTTTTCAGTTGTCGCAAAAATTGCGACAACTGCTTCGGATGGAAAAATTTATCAAACCGAACATTATAACCTGGATATGATTATTTCTGTTGGCTATCGGGTGAAATCACAACGAGGAATTCAGTTTCGTGTATGGGCAAATAATATATTAAAGGATTACTTGCTGAAAGGATTTTCGGTAAACAATCGAATGAACCGTCTGGAAGACAATATGGAAGCGTTGAAAAAAAAGGTAAATGCAATTGATTTTCAGGTCAATACTCATTTAATCCCAACGCAGGGGGTGTTTTTTGATGGTCAGGTATTTGATGCTTATAGTTTTGTCTCAGATTTGGTGCGGACGGCAAAAGAAAGTATTGTGCTGGTTGACAACTATATTGATGATACTGTACTTACGCTTTTAAGTAAAAAGAATACCAATGTGCAATGCCACATTCTTACCAAAAACATTTCAAAGCAGCTGATGTTAGATGTTGAAAAATTTAATGCTCAATACCCAACATTAAAAATAACCCACTTCGATAAAGCGCATGATCGATTCCTGATAATCGACCAACGGGATGTTTACCACATTGGCGCTTCGCTCAAAGATGTAGGCAAAAAATGGTTTGCATTCTCTAAAATGGATAAAGACTCGGTTACTATTATTCATTCAATTGTGAAACTGATTTGATTTTGAACACTCTGAGTACCAATTTTTCCTTATGAAGACAACAATAATAATTCTTTTATGGACATTGGCTTCGCTCATTTTCGCTGTGATGATAGCTATCGCGGTGCTGGTGTGGGGGGTGTTTACTCCGGAGAAAATCACGCCGGTGGTGCAGAAGGAACTCGCTAAAATGCTGATCTGCGAAACTAAAGTAGAGCGCGTGGAGTTGACTTTCTTCAGCACTTTTCCCGAATTTGCGCTGCACCTGCAGGGCGTATCGATGGTGAATCCCATGGACGGTGCGCCCTCCGATACCTTGCTGCGGGCGGCAACTGCCTGCGCTACCATCGATGTAATGGAGTTTTTGAAGAACGATGTGCTGGTAGTGCGCGAGGTGCTGTTTACAGATGCGCTTGTGAATGCCTTTGTGGATGCTTCCGGAAAGGCCAACTACTCGGTGATGCCTCCCTCTGCT
>JANJXE010000315.1 GCA_024709185.1 Paludibacter sp. | reverse complement strand
ATCTCAGGAAATCAGACCTTTGAAGATTGTTATTCTGAACCTGATGCCTTTGAAGATTACTACCGAGACGGATCTGATCCGATTGCTTTCGAACACCCCTCTTCAAATTGAACTTGATTTTATGCAACTTGAAAGTCATGTGTCACGCAATACGCCCATTGAGCACATGATGGCCTTTTACAAAAAGTTTGATGAGATAAGCAAAAGCAACTATGACGGTATGATTATCACCGGAGCACCGGTCGAACATCTTCCCTTCGAAGAAGTGGACTACTGGCCCGAGATGGTCAAAATTCTCGACTGGTCGCGTAAGCACGTGACTTCTACCTTGTTTATCTGCTGGGCTTCGCAGGCCGGACTGTATCATTACTATGGTATTCCCAAGTATCCTCTGTCGGAAAAAATGTTTGGCGTATTTGAGCATCATATTCACAATCCACTGAATCCTATCTTCAGAGGTTTTGATGATGTGTTTTATGTGCCACACAGTCGCCATACAGAAGTGAGGGCAGAGGATATCCGAAATCATACTGATTTGACTATCCTGTCGGAATCGCCTGAATCAGGTGTGTATATGGTTATGGGGCGCAATGGACGTGAGTTTTTCATCACCGGTCACTCGGAATATTCACCCAATACCTTGCATCAGGAATATGTTCGCGATTTGGAAAAAGGATTGCCCATTCAGCTGCCACGAAATTATTATATCAACGACGATCCTGCCCAGGGCGTAGTTGTGCGTTGGCGTAGTCATGCCAACCTGATGATTACCAACTGGTTGAATTATTTCGTTTATCAGGAAACACCTTACGATTTGAATCTGATTCAGTAAGCAGCTATGAGGGCAATCGAACTTCTGGCTCCGGCAAAAAACCTTGTATGTGGAATCGCCGCAGTAGATCATGGTGCCGATGCGGTGTATATTGGTGCCGACCGTTTCGGCGCCCGAGCTGCCGCCGGAAATACAATTACTGATATCGCCGAACTGGTACGGTATGCTCATCGCTTTCGGGTGAAGGTTTACGTTGCAATCAATACCGTTCTTACCGACGAACAGTTACCTGAAGCCTGTAAACTAATTCAGGAAGTGTACAATGTTGGTGCCGATGCTGTAATAATTCAGGATATGGGCATTCTGCAACTCGATATACCACCAATCCCTATTCATGCGAGTACACAAACCGATAACCGGACACTTTCAAAAGTTCAGTTTTTGGAAAAAGCAGGTTTCTCAAGGGTCGTGTTGGCCCGGGAGCTAACTTTACGGCAAATACAGAATATTGCTGAGAATACTGCTGTAGAGCTTGAAGTCTTTGTTCACGGTGCCTTGTGTGTAAGCTACAGTGGTCAGTGCTATATCAGTCAGGCAATGAGCGGACGCAGTGCTAACCGCGGCGAATGTGCCCAGTACTGCCGTTTATCTTACGACTTGTACGATGGTGATGGTAATCAACTGGAACGTTCAAAGCATCTTCTGTCACTGAAGGACCTTGATTTATCAGATTCGCTTCAGGAATTGCTCGATGCCGGAGTAACTTCCCTGAAAATTGAAGGTCGTTTGAAGGATGTGGAGTATGTGAAAAATATCACGGCGTATTATCGTCAAAAACTGGATGATGTTATTGATGCTTCGCAAGGAAGGTACATCCGGTCTTCATCCGGACGAACAACTGTGTTTTTTACTCCCGATCCCGAAAAGAGCTTTCGTCGTTCGGCAACCGATTATTTTTTAAATGGAAGGCATTCGGGGATTCATCAACCAGAAACGCCCAAATCCCTGGGCGAATTCATTGGCAAAGTAAAAGCCGTAGGTCGAAACTTTATCGATGTTGAAACTTCTAAGGAATTACATCCTGGTGATGGACTGTGTTTTATCACTACTCATGGAGGTTTAAGTGGTTTTTCGGTAAATAAGATTGACAAACCCTGCCGCATTTATCCGAATCAAATGCCGGAATCAGCCCCCGGAACGATAGTATATAGAAATCAGGATCATGCTTTCGATAAAGCATTGAAATCCAATACATCGGAACGAAAGATATCCGTGGCGATGGTATTAAAGGAAGCAGAGCAAGGGTTTGTTCTCGAGCTAAAAGATGAAGACAGCTATCAGGTTAGTGTGTTGTTCGAAGTTGAAAAACAGGAAGCGCGCAGAAGTGAAGGCGTGGAGGATAACCTGCAACAACAACTAGGTAAACTAGGCTCTACAATATTTCAGGCATCATCGATAAAAATTGAGATTTCCAAACCGTGGTTTATCCCTGCTTCGGTCGTGAATGAATGGCGCCGTCGTGCTGTAGAAGAGCTTGAACGAACACGGGAAAATGCATATCAACGCGAGAAGCCTGCTCAGCGTATTGCTGTCGCTTATCCCGAAAAGCGATTAACCTACCTTGGAAATGTCACAAATGAGCATGCAAGACAGTTTTACCTGAATCACGGAGTTGAAGTAGTGCATCCCGGATTTGAAGTGAAAGCTGAAAAGAAAGTACCCCTTATGTTTACCAAACATTGTATCAAATTTGAGATGGGATGGTGCCCCCGTGAAGGTCAGACTATGCCGGTTGCCGGACCATTAACACTTCGTCATGGTCAACAACGATTCCGTCTCGAATTCGATTGTAAAAAATGTGAAATGCATGTGTATCATCATGCTGTTAATATTTAAGTAATCAGTAACTGTTGCCTTGCAGGTTCCATATTATTCGTTACTTTTGCAGTACTAATTTCGATTTATTAATTTTAACACAATAAAACTATGGCATTACAGGTAGGTGATAAGGCACCCGATGTTTTAGGAGTCAATCAGGAGGGCAAAGAACTGCGCTTGTCTGATTTTAAAGGCAAAAAAATAGTATTGTATTTTTATCCCAAAGACAATACCTCAGGATGTACGGCTCAGGCCTGCAATCTCCGCGATAATTACACTGAATTGCGAAATGCAGGTTACGAAGTGATAGGTGTAAGTCCCGACAGTGCAAAGTCGCACCAGGGATTTATCAGTAAACAAAATTTACCATTCAACCTCATTGCCGATACTGAAACGACATTATCTCAGTTGTTTGGTACCTGGGGCGAAAAATCGATGTATGGCCGAAAATACATGGGTATGTTGCGTACTACATTTATTATCAACGAAGAAGGAATCATCGAACGGATTATCACACCAAAAGTAGTTAAAACAAGCGATCATACAGCCCAGATTTTATGAGAAGTAACTTCAATCCCTGGCACCAGGTAGTGCCTCAGACCGACAAGAATGATGTGATAAAAGGAATTATTGAAATTCCGAAAGGAAACCGTGCCAAGTATGAACTGGATAAGGACAGCGGATTGTTGCGTCTCGACCGCGTTTTGTACTCATCGGTTTATTATCCTCATAACTACGGTTTTATTCCTCAGACCTATTGTGATGACAAGGACCCCCTCGATATCATGATTCTGTCGCGCATAGAAGTTGTACCGCTGTGTATTGTCGAGGCTAAGGTTATAGGTGTAATGCGAATGCTCGACAACGGTGAAGCTGATGATAAGATTATTGCAGTGGCGGCTGGTGATCCAAGCGTTTCGCATTATAACGATGTGTCGGATTTGCCTCCGCATGTGATGCAGGAAACCATGAGCTTTTTCGAAGATTATACTAAGCTTGAGAATAAAACCGTGGTGGTAGAGAAATTTTTCGATAAGGAAACGGCTTTACAGATTATCGAGGATGCCTATAAAATGTACAGTGAACATTACGGTCAGCTTCACAAATTTTTCTTCGGTTAATTCTGTGTCATTCCGTAAATAAAATGCCGGTTGCTGAATCAGATGCATAATTGCAGCTTCAGCAACCGGCATTTTTTATCGATCAGAACTCCTTAATAATGCAATTTAATTGTTCGGGGTCTGCCGGATTTTGACTATCTTTGCACCCTGAAAAATCATTCGTAAAAACATCATGATTCAATTTTTCCGTACTGCCCGACAAGTGGTTTTTGCCGTGCAATCCCAACAGCCGCTCGATGCTGCGGTAACCGAACGTTTAGTGTGGCTTTTTGGTAATGCCGAAGTTATTCAGGGAGCTGTAGTCGAAGGTAACTTTATCGGCCCACGCCGCGAGATGATAACTCCCTGGAGTACCAATGCCGTTGAAATCACTCAAAATATGGGGATTCGCGGCATTTTACGTATTGAAGAGTTTCGTCCGGTACCTTCAGTGCCATCGGTTCAGGGTGGCTTGTCATACGATCCTATGCTGGAACGAATCTATACATCGCTTAATCAGGAGTTGTTTACAATTGAAAAACAGCCCGAATCTATTCTGTTTATCGACGATATTGCTGCTTACAACGAGCAGGAAGGTCTGGCACTGAGTACCGACGAAATTGAATACCTCAACGAAGTGAGCCGTAAGGTGAACCGTAAACTTACCGACTCTGAAGTGTTTGGCTTCTCTCAGGTTAACTCGGAACACTGCCGCCATAAAATTTTCAATGGTACCTTTGTCATCGATGGGGAGGAAAAAGGATATTCACTCTTTAAGTTGATACGCAAAACGTCTGAAGAAAATCCGAATCAGCTTGTATCGGCCTACAAAGACAATGTGGCCTTTAATGCCGGTCCTGAAATTGAGCAATTTGCTCCGGCTTCGGGCGACAAACCTGATTTTTTTACAACGAAGAAAATTGAATCGGTTATTTCCCTGAAAGCAGAAACACATAATTTCCCGACAACTGTAGAGCCGTTTAATGGTGCTGCTACCGGAACAGGTGGCGAAATCCGTGACCGCCTCGGAGGGGGAAAAGCGAGTTTACCTATTGCAGGTACTGCCGTATATATGACTTCCTATCCCCGCAATGATGCCCGTCCCTGGGAATCGGCGATCGAAGCCCGTAAATGGTTGTACCAAACCCCGGAACAAATTCTGATTAAAGCGTCTAACGGAGCTTCTGATTTCGGAAATAAATTTGGTCAGCCGCTTATTTGCGGTTCGTTGCTGACCTTCGAACACGAAGAAAACAACAAGAAATACGGGTATGATAAGGTTATCATGCTGGCGGGTGGAGTCGGTTTCGGTAATCGTAAAGATGCGCTGAAAGGTACTCCTGAAGTGGGCGAGAAGGTAGTTGTAATGGGTGGCGATAACTACCGTATCGGTATGGGCGGTGGTGCGGTGTCGTCGGTGGAAACCGGACATTACGCCAATGCGGTGGAACTGAATGCGGTACAACGCGCTAACCCTGAAATGCAGAAACGCGTGGCCAATGTCATTCGTACACTGGCCGAGTCGGATAACAACCCGATTGTATCGATTCACGACCATGGTGCGGGCGGTCACCTTAATTGCCTTTCGGAGCTCGTGGAAACTACCGGGGGTAAAATTGAAGTGGATAAACTTCCTGTAGGTGATCCGACACTTAGTGCTAAGGAAATTGTGGGCAATGAAAGTCAGGAGCGTATGGGACTTCTTATGAAAGAAGAAGATCTGGCGCTGGTACAACGTATTGCCGAACGTGAGCGGGCGCCGATGTATGTGGTGGGAGAAACCACCGGTGATATGGAATTTGTGTTCGAACAGGCAGATGGACAAAAGCCCATCAACCTGCGATTGGATTATATGTTTGGAAAACCACCTAAAACGGTTATTACTGATACAACTCTCGAAGAATCATTTGCACCTGTTGAAATTTCAGAGGATCAGCTGCAAAGCTATCTCGAAAATGTCCTGCAGGTGGAGTCAGTAGCTTGCAAAGATTGGTTAACTAATAAAGTCGATCGCTCGATTACCGGAAAAATTGCCCGTCAGCAATGTGCCGGCGAGATTCAACTGCCGCTCAACGACCTGGGTGTTGTTGCACTGGATTATCGCGGACAGACGGGTATTGCAACTTCCATCGGACATGCACCTTTGGCAGCACTGGCCGATCCGGCAGCGGGCTCAGTGCTGGCTATTGCCGAAGCACTAACTAACCTGGTTTGGGCTCCGCTGAAAGATGGAATGGACACCATTTCGCTGAGTGCCAACTGGATGTGGCCCTGTAAAAATCCGGGCGAAGACGCTCGTCTTTACAAAGCAGTAGAAGCCTGTAGCAATTTTGCCTGTGAGTTGGGAATCAATATTCCTACCGGAAAAGATTCGCTTTCGATGACCCAGAAGTACGGTAACGAGAAAGTATTCTCGCCGGGTACGGTAATTATTTCAGCCGCCGGCGAAGTGACCGATGTAAAGAAAACCGTTAGTCCGGTGGTGGTGAACGATCTGAAATCGACCCTGTACTACATCGATTTCTCCTTCGACCAACAGAAACTGGGAGGTTCGGTACTGGCACAAACACTTAATAAAATCGGAAACGAGGTTCCAACAGTTCAGGAACCAGAGTATTTCAAAGCTGCCTTTGAAGCTATTCAGGAGATGATAGCCCACAACATGATTCTTG
>JANJXE010000260.1 GCA_024709185.1 Paludibacter sp. | reverse complement strand
ATTCGTATTACTCAACATTAGAATGCGGTAACGTGACCGTAATTGCTTCAGGAGATCAATCTTTGAAGCCGGAACATCCAGCAAAAACGACATCCAGGCCTGGTCGATTTGTTCGTCTGAAGGATTTCCTGTGCACAATTTACGTACTTCAGCGTGGAAGGTTGCAGGGTTTACAGTACCTCGCTCCCAATCCAGAAAAAGGCCCGATTGTCCGTAATTACTCAGGTAGCTCTCTATGTTATCTATGCCCAGCGCTTTAAAATGGGTGAAACATTGCTGAATATCCAAATTAATTAGTACGCCTCCGAAATCGAAAATCAGGGTTGTTATCGATGCTTCTTTGTTCATGCAGTTCTTTTAAGTGTGAAAAAAATGTGATTGCTATTTGCAGGAATCGTAAAATTCATTACTTTTGCATTCGCTTTGCAAAAATACAAAAAAAATTGCAATCCGGGCCCTTAGCTCAGCTGGTTAGTAGCACCTGACTCATAATCAGGGGGTCGTTGGTTCAAGCCCAACAGGGCCCACATTTTTAACAGCTATGTTCTGCTTTAAACAGAGTATAGCTGTTTTGTTTGTTGGAAAAATAGCCAACTGACTAAACATAAGCGGCAGTAAACTGTTGTTTCAAAAAACTTTGTTTTGAATAAGAAAAATTCTGTAACGTCGTCTCCTTCCGTTTTTGAAGTGTTGAAACCCTATCGGCTGTTGATTTCAGTTCTGGTGGGGCTTGCTTTGTTGAGTAATGCTGTAAATCTGGTTATTCCTCAACTTATCTCATCGGCTATCGATGCAGTGGGTACTGCCCGTTTTTCGATGGCTACTGTGGTCGGACAATTTTTTGGGGCATCTCTGGTTATTTTTATTTTTCAATTGTTGCAGGGATTCATGCAGACCTATGTATCAGAAAAGGTGGCACGTAACCTTCGTACCGAACTGAACGAACGCATCTCCAGACAACGCTATCGTTTTATTGTGGATGCCGATCCATCGAAGTTGCTCACCAACCTCACCACCGATGTCGATGCCCTGAAAAGCTTTGTGGCGATTGGTGTTGTGGCACTTTTTTCCTCAGTTTTTGTGATTGTTGGAGCCAGTGTCTTGCTGTTGACAATCGACTGGAGGCTGGCGCTGAATGTGTTGGTTGTGATTCCTGTAATCGCCGGAGCCTTCGGAGTGGTTTTTTCGCGCCTTCGACCGCTTTTTAAGAAAAACAGAGAAGTGATTGATAAGCTGAATAAAATTATCAACGAAAATATACTTGGCGCTGCCCTGATACGGGTGCTGAGTTCGCAAACCCCTGAATACGAAAAGTTTGTGGTTGCAAACGAACGGGCGCGTGGTTTAGGAATGCAGATTCTTCGTTACTTTGCCACCTTAATTCCCATCGTGGTATTTGTCGGAAATATGGCTTCGCTTGCGATTTTGGTGCTGGGTGGCCGTTTTGTCATCGACAATTCCATGTCCTTGGGCGATTTTGCAGCCTTTAATTCCTATCTTTCTATTCTGTTATTTCCCATTATGGTGCTGGGTTTCGTGAGTAATTTCATTGCTCAGGCTTCGGTTTCGTACCGACGCATCCGTGAAGTTACCGATGCACCCGATCAGCCGGAAACAGGTACCCGCGAATTACAACTCAGTGGCCATATCCGTTTCGATCAGGTTTCACTATCAATCGGGGAGAAGCAGGTGCTTAAATCAGTAAGCTTTAACATCTTACCCGGCACTAAAACGGCCATAATAGGACCAACGGCAGCGGGAAAAACCCAGTTGCTTTATTTGCTTACTGGTCTTATCGATCCTACATCCGGACAGCTTTCGTTCGACGGTGTTCCGATGGATGAAATTCATAAATCCACTTTTCGTTATCAGGTAGGTTTCGTTTTTCAGGATAGTATTCTTTTTAATATTTCGTTGCGTGATAATATTGCCTTTAATACCAAAGTGGATGAAGAAATGGTGCAGAAAGCTATCCGTACTGCTGAATTACAGGATTATATTCAAAGTTTGCCGGATGGGTTGAATACGATGATAAACGAGCGTGGATCTAACTTATCGGGCGGACAAAAGCAACGACTGATGCTGGCAAGGGCTCTGGCGCTTCAACCCCGTATTTTGTTGCTGGATGATTTTACCGCCCGTGTTGATACTCTCACCGAACAGAAGATTCTGGACAATATTCAGCGTGAATATCCCGGAATTACCTTGCTGTCGGTGACTCAGAAAATTGCACCTGTAATCGGTTACGATACTATCCTGTTGCTTGAAGAAGGCGAGTTGCTGGCATCGGGGACGCATCAACACTTACTGAATACCAGTCCCGAATATGTTCAGATTTATACTTCTCAACGGAGTACAAATCAGCTTGAAACCTAAAAAAACTGGTATGAAACGAGCAAGTAACCACTTCACATCCATAGTCATGATACTACTAACATGCAAGTCACATACGACAGTTGAAAAACAATTTTTATCGTATGAAACGAGCATGTAACTACTTTACATCCAAGATGATGATAATATCGGCATGCGAGTTCCATACGACCGTTAAAAAAACAATCATTACCGTATGAATTATAATTTGAATTTTGATTCTTCCGGCGACCGACCGATGTCGACCCCTGAAATGTTCAGAAAGATCTGGCAACTCGTTGGAAACGAGAAGAGTAGTCTGATCATTGCATTGGTTGTGATTATCGTTAACTCGCTGCTCAATCTGATTGCGCCTTTTCTGATTGGTGATGCGGTGGATAAATTTGTACAGACCCGCGAATATCCCGGTGTAATTCGCTATGGCATTATCCTGTTGGTGATTTTTATACTGGTAGTGGTATCGGGATATTTTCAAACCCAACTAATGGGACAAGTCGGACAGAGGATGTTGTTCAACCTGCGGAATGCTTTGTTTACCAAGCTTCAGGAACTTCCGTTTTCTTTTTTCAATCAAAATAAATCGGGTGATTTGATATCCCGTATAAATAGTGATACTGAAAAGATTAATCAGTTTTTCTCGCATTCGCTGATTCAGTTCGCCGGAAGTATGGTATCGATGGTTGGGGCTGCTGCTTTTCTGCTGTCGATTAACTTTACACTGGGTGTGGCAGCACTTGTTCCGGGAATTGTGTTGTGGTTGTTTACCCGTTGGGTATCACCCTTTGTAAAAAAGCAAAATGCAGTTAGTCTGAAAAGTGGCGGTCAACTCAGTGCCGAGATTCAGGAAAGTCTTTCCAATTTCAAGATTATTGTAGCCTTTAACCGGCGCGATTATTTTCGTCAAAAGTTCGAGGAAGCCAATGTCGATAATTACCGTAAATCATTGAAAGCTGGCTTTATAAATACCTCGCTGGCGCCAGTGTATGGGTTGTTAGCCAATATCGGTCAGCTCATTGTGCTCGCTTTCGGTATTTATCTTATTCTGAATGGCTTATTTACCGTTGGTTTACTCATTAGTTTTTTGTCGTATATTGTATTGTTCTACAATCCTTTGCGCCAGATAGCCAGTTTGTGGTCCAGCTTTCAGGTAGCTCTGGCCAGCTGGGATCGTATTTCGATGATTCTGGTACTGAAAAACGATTTGGAAATCATAGAAGATCAAACAGTTGAAAAATTAGTTCAGCAGCAAAATGCGACAGTCACAGAATTCTCAAAATCTACTATATCGGGAATGAATGATAAGTTGACAGCTAACGATCGTGCTTCAATTGAGAGACCAGTACTTGTTTTTGAAGAAGTTAGTTTTGCATATACTCCCGGCAAGAACATACTTACCAGAATTAACTTCGAACTTCTCCAGGGCAAAACCTATGCTTTTGTAGGGCCTACCGGTGGAGGTAAAACTACTACTGCATCCCTTATTTCACGACTTTTCGACCCGGTGAATGGTCGTATTTTGCTGCATGGGAAGGATTTGCGATCGTATTCGCACGAGGAACGGGCGCAGCGCATTGGCTTTATTCTACAGGAGCCTGTTTTATTTACAGGAACACTGCGCGAAAATATCGTGTATGGTAATCCTGAATTGCAGTTACTTTCCAATGATAGTCTCCTTGAGTTATTGCACAATGAAGGCCTTGGTGGCCTCATGAATCGGTTTAATAATGACCTCGAGATGGAAATCAATGCTTCAGGCGATGGTGTCAGTTTGGGGCAAAGGCAGCTCATTGCCTTTATTCGGGCGGTGTTGCGCCGTCCCGATGTACTCATTCTCGACGAAGCAACGGCTAATATCGATACAGTAACAGAACAATTATTGGGTGAAGTGCTGGCAAAATTACCGACTACGACTACTCGTATTGTCATTGCTCACCGACTCAACACCATCGAAAATGCCGATGAAATTTTCTTTGTCAATTCAGGAAAGGTAACCCGTGCCGGTTCTATGCAACAGGCAGTCGAACTGCTATTGCACGGGCAAAGAGTAAGTTGAGATACAACTTATTTTTTATTTCTGATTTCTACGCGTCTGATTTTGCCACTAATTGTTTTTGGTAACTCTTCCACAAACTCGATTATCCGGGGATATTTGTAAGGTGCGGTTACTTTTTTGACATGTTCCTGTATTTCAGTTGCTAACTCATCACAGGCAGAATATTCTTTTGCCAGAATGATAGTTGCCTTTACCAACTGGCCACGCAATTCATCAGGTACGCCGGTTACCGCACATTCCACTACCGCAGGATGGGTCATTAGAGCACTTTCCACTTCAAACGGACCAATACGATATCCGGAACTTTTAATCACATCATCGGTGCGTCCCACAAACCAGAAATAGCCATCTTCGTCGCGCCATGCTACATCACCGGTATGGTATAAACCATCGTGAATCACCTCATTTGTGAGTGTTTCGTTTCGGTAATATCCCTTGAATAATCCAACAGGATACCCCTTATTGAGTCGCAACACAATTTCCCCCTGTTCGCCCACTTCGGCAGTACGACCGTCGGGGGTCACCAAATCGACCTGATAATGCGGGTTAGGCTTACCCATCGAGCCGGGTTTTGGTTCCATCCATGGCGCCGTGATGATGGTTGCCGTCGTTTCACTCTGACCGTATCCTTCTTTCAATTTAATACCTGTAAGTTTTAAAAATTGCTGGTAAACAGCGGGATTCAATGCTTCACCGGCTATCGTACAATATTCCAGCGAACTTAAATCATACTGACTGATATCTTCCCTGATTAGAAAGCGGAAAATAGTGGGTGGTGCACAAAGTGAAGTGATGCGGTACTTTTGTATCATCGCCAGCATGTCGGTCGGGGCAAATTTTTCGTGATCATACACAAAAACGCAGGCGCCAACTATCCACTGGCCGTACAGTTTCCCCCATACCGCCTTGAGCCAGCCGGTATCGGCAATGGTGAGGTGCAAACTATCGGGATGCAGGTTGTGCCAGTATTTGGCCGTCACAATATGTGCCAGTGGGTACAAATGATCGAGCATTACCATTTTGGGATTGCCTGTTGTGCCCGATGTAAAACTGATAATCAGTGGATCAATGTTAATATTACATCCCTTACCACATTCAAAATCCGGCGCCAACGGCATTTCATGCTGAAAATCATGCCAGCCTTCGGGAACCAGTGGCCCTATGGAAATTACCTGCTTAAGCTCCGGCGATGCTTTGCGCGAAGCCTCTATACTACTCAGAATAGGTTCTTCCCCCACAGCGATAATCGCCTTAATACCGGCTGCATTGTTTCGGTAAATAATATCCTTTTCTGTGAGAAGATGCGTTGCAGGGATGATTACAGCACCAATTTTATGCAAAGCGATTATCGTAAACCAGAATTCATAGCGCCGTTTTAAAATGGCCATTACCTTATCGCCTTTGCCTATTCCTAATTGTTGAAAATAGGAAGCCGTACGATCGGAATACTGTTTCAGTTCGCTAAAGTTGAATTCGCGGCATTCACCTTTGTCATTGGTCCACAAGAGCGCTTTTTTCTCCGGAGCTATGCGTGCCCATTCATCCACCACATCGTAAGCGAAATTAAACTGGTCGGGAATAATCAGCCTGTAGTTGGCAGCGAAATCGTCGTAATCGCGAAAGGATGTTTGCTTTAAAAAACGGTCAATCATATAGAAATATTTAAATAATTAGTGCCAGAAAACGAACGCTCTCTCCATTCAGGGCCTTCATGCCGTGGGGGCGCGACGAATCGAAATAAATACAATCGCCTTCGTGCAGTATTAGGTCGTTTCCACTGATTTGCAGCTGCATACTGCCTTCCAGTACCATGTTAAATTCCTGACCGGGATGTGTGTTTAGGGTGATAGGCCTGTTGGATGGTTCCACGGTTACTTCGAATGGTTGTGCTTTCGCGTTTCGGAAACCATGAGCCAGTGAACGATACTTGTATGCTTTGTTTCGCTCAATGCCAATGCCAGTTCCCTTCCGGGTGATGAAAAAGCCTGTTGCATGCGGTTCCTCGCCACTTATCAGTGAAGTTGTTTCCACTCCGAATACATCGGCAACCTCACAAAGAAAACTCATGGGGATGTCGGAATGTCCCGACTCGAAATTTTCGTACTCTTCCGGACTGATGCCGCATTTGAAAGCAGCTTCGTTAATAGTTAGGTTAACAGCCTCACGTAAACCGCGCAGGCGTTCTGCAATTTGTTTAATGTGTGTATTCATAGGGATAAATTTTTTAACTGACAAATTTAATGGAAAATTCTATTCAACTTACATGTTGAAGTTAAATTTTTATGTTTTGAATAAAAGTTTACCATTAACCAAAACTTGCATGCCCGATTTAATAATACATCAAAGTGGTATATTAAAATTAATTAACAGTTTTTGAGCGACTTGTCGAGAACTAAATTGAAAGTAGGTTGTTTATAGGGTTATTAACATAAATGGTTATTTATAATGAGTAAAGATAAAGTAATTCCAAGAGAAATCGAAGAGCTTGAAAATGAAGAGTGGTTATACTCAATGGATTATGTGCTACAACAGTGGGGCCCTGATCGGGTGGTCGACTTGTTGAAACAATTGCAAATCCGTGCACACAAAGCGGGTGTTGAGCTTCCGTTTACAGCCAACACACCTTATATTAATACAATTTCGCGAGCTAAGCAGCCGCCCTATCCCGGTAACAGAGAGATTGAACGTATGATCAAGAGTCTCATTCGTTGGAATGCAATGGCAATGGTTGTAAAAGCAAATAAAAATGAAAATGGCATTGGTGGACACATTTCGACCTATGCATCCGTAGCGACTCTGCTTGAGGTGGCATTCAATCATTTCTTCCGTGGAAATGGGGATAATCACGACGGTGATATGATTTATTTTCAGGGACATGCTGCTCCCGGGATTTATGCCCGTGCCTTTCTTGAAGGTCGTCTGAGTGTGGATCAACTGAATAATTTCCGCCGGGAGTTGCATCCCAAAGGTGGACTTTCGTCGTATCCACATCCATGGCTGATGCCCGATTTCTGGCAGTTTTCGACGGTTTCGATGGGATTAGGCCCAATTACGGCTATCTATCAGGCACGTTTTAACCGTTACCTGGAAGATCGGGGTTTGAAAAACACGTCAAATCAAAAGGTATGGGCCTTCCTGGGCGATGGTGAAACCGATGAACCGGAAACACTTGGAGCTATCACTCTGGCTTCCCGTGAAAAGCTGGATAATCTGATTTTTGTAATCAACTGTAATCTGCAGCGACTCGATGGCCCTGTTCGTGGTAATGGCAAGATTGTACAGGAGCTGGAAGCGGTATTTCGTGGTGCCGGTTGGAATGTGATTAAAGTGTTGTGGGGCGGCGAATGGGATGAGCTCATTGAAAAGGATGTGAAGGGAAAACTGGTTAAACGCATGGGTGAAATTGTCGATGGTCAGTCGCAGAAATTCTCCATTGCTCCCGGTGACTATGTTCGCAAGGAATTTTTTGGTTCCGATCCGGAAATTCAAGCCCTGGTGAGCCACCTTACCGATGATCAGATACGCAAAATGCGTCGTGGTGGACACGATCCTGAAAAAGTATTTGCTGCCTACAATGCTGCGGTGAACCACAAAGGTCAGCCAACGGTAATTCTGGCTAATACCATTAAAGGGTATGGTTTGGGTGAAAGTGGTGAAGGTAAAAACATCACTCATTCACAAAAAAAGTTAAACGAAGATGAATTGAAAGAATTCCGTACCCGTTTCGGAATTCCGATTTCGGATGATGAAGTTGCAAAAGCTCCATTTTATAAATTACCTGAAGATTCGCCGGAAATGCAGTACCTGCGTAAACGTCGCGAGGAACTGGGTGGATATGTGCCACAGCGTCGCGAGGATGTACGTCCGATTAAAACTCCACCCGAAGATGTATTTGCCGAGTTTTATACCGGTTCGGATGGACGTGAGCTTTCATCGACCATGGCATTTGTGCGTATCTTCACTAAAATATTAAAGGATAAGGAGATCGGAAAACTCATTGTTCCGATTATCCCCGACGAAGCCCGTACTTTTGGTATGGAGTCGCTGTTCCGTCAGCATGGTATTTATTCGCATGTCGGACAGCTCTACGAACCAGTAGACCGGGAATTGCTTCTCTATTATAAGGAAGCAAAAGATGGTCAGATTCTGGAAGAAGGAATTACCGAAGCAGGAGCTATGTCGTCGTTTATTGCTGCGGGAACGGCTTATGCCAACCACGGTATCAACATGATGCCATTCTTTGTGTATTACTCGATGTTCGGTTTGCAACGTGTAGGCGACCTGGTTTGGGCAGCTGCGGATATGAAAGCCAAAGGATTTATGATTGGTGGCACAGCCGGTCGTACAACCCTTGCTGGTGAAGGATTACAGCACCAGGATGGACACAGTCACCTGCATGCCATGACGATTCCGAATATGGTGGCCTATGACCCTGCATTTGCCTATGAGTTGGCGGTGATTATCCGCGATGGTATCCGCAGGATGTATGAGGAACAGGAAGATGTGTTTTACTATGTGACCATCATGAATGAAAACTATGCAATGCCAGCCATGCCGGAAGGTGTGAAGGACGGTATCCTGAAAGGAATGTACCGTTTCAAAGCCGGATCGGACAACTCGAAACCACTGGTAGCTAATTTACTGGGTAGCGGAACTATTCTGAATGAAGTAATAAGGGCAGCGGAAATCCTTGAAGAAAAATACGGAGTGTCGTCGAATGTGTATAGTGTAACCAGCTACAAGGAACTGCGTCAGGATGCACTGGAAGCTGAGCGTTACAATATGCTGAATCCTGATAAAAAAGAGAAAGTGCCTTATGTTTCGACCCAGATTGAAAATGAAGGCGTGCTTGTAGCTGCATCAGATTATATGAAAGCTATTCCGGATTCGATTTCGAAATGGTTGCCAAAACGCCTTTATGCACTGGGGACCGATGGTTTTGGTCGGAGCGAAGGCCGTGCCGAATTGCGCGATTTCTTCGAAGTGGATACTAAGCACATTGTGTTTTCTACTCTGTATGCCTTGTATAAAGAAGGTAAATTCAAGTCGGCTGATTTGAAGAAAGCGATGAAAGATCTGGATATCAATCCGAATAAGTTAAACCCGATGATTTCGTAAAAGTAAATCGACAGAAGATAAAATTTACGTTTTGGAAAGCTGTCAATTAGTAAAAAAGGATTTGTATGAAACAATTTAAAATACCCGAACTGGGAGAAAATATCAGCTCGGCCGTGATTGTCGGGGTACTGATAAAAGTTGGTGATGAAGTCGCTATCGATCAGTCGGTACTGGAACTTGAAACCGATAAGGCAACCATTGAAGTGCCATCCGATGTGAGTGGAGTGGTGGTTTCGCTGAATGTAAAGGAAGGTGATAAAGTAAGCATTGGACAGGTGGTGTTTGAAGTAAACGAAGGTAGTGTTACGGCGGAAGCTGTGGCTCCTGCAGTTGCAGCGCCAGTTGCTCAGGCAGCTGTAGAGGAAGTACCTGTAGTGGCTGATCCTATTGCAACATCAGGAACTTCTCTGCAAGCAAGTACACCGTCCAGTGAAGCACCTGTAACTAAGGTTGAAGCATCAGTCACACACCCGACAGCCACTGTTGCAGCATCAGCCACAATACCAGCTGTTCAGGCCTTGCCTCCTGTATCGCCTGCTGCAGTTGACGGACCTTCGCATGCAGTAGTGCTGGTTGAAAATCAACCACCCATCCTTCAAAATGCAGCACCTGCAGCGCCTTCGGTACGTCGATTGGCGCGTGAAATTGGTGTAAATGTGAACGATGTAAAGGGAACCGGTCCCGGTGGACGCATTTCTCTCGATGATGTGAAAGCCTACAGCAAGTACCTCCACGAAAATCGTGTTCAGCAAACCGTGGTCGTATCAGGAGCTGTTCATCACGAACCTCTTCCCGATTTCTCGAAATACGGAGCCATTGAATCGCAGGCTATGTCGAACATTCGACTGAAAACAGCTCAGCACCTGAGCAATGCCTGGCAGACCATTCCTCATGTTACACAATTCGATAAAGCAGATATTACCGAACTGGAGAAATTCAGAAAAAGTTATGCAAAACAGGCTGAAAAGCAGGGTGCAAAACTGACTGTTACTGCTATGCTGGTGAAAATTGTAACATTGGCGCTGAAACGTTTTCCGCAATTTAACAGCAGTGTGGATATGGCTAATCAGGCGATTATCTACAAAAAATACTACAATGTTGGAATTGCAGTCGATACCGACTTTGGACTGATTGTTCCGGTGATTAAGAATACCGACCAGATGAATGTAATCGAAATTTCGAAAGAAATGAACGCTCTGGCCGAAAAGGCACGCAACAAAAAGGTAAGTGTTGCCGATCTTCAGGGCGGATGTTTTACAATTACCAACCTGGGAGGTATAGGCGGAACCGCATTTACTCCTATTGTGAATGCGCCTGAAGTTGCTATTCTGGGTGTATCGCGTGGTGCAATCGAACCGGTATGGATCGATGGTAAGTTTGAACCCCGCATGATGTTGCCTTTCTCGCTATCGTACGATCACCGTGTGATTGACGGAGCAGATGGAATCCGTTTCCTGCGCTGGATCATTGATGCCATAGAAAACCCGTATCAGTTACTGTTTAATGAGTAATGAC